>JBOFCW010000267.1:0-3017 GCA_051646395.1 Bacteroidales bacterium | reverse complement strand
GCAGGGAGGGAGGGGTTGTATTGGGTACCGATAAATAATATAGCCTCTATTACAGCATATCTTGCAATATATTTTTAAATTAGTACACAAATAAGGAATAAAAAAAATAGAATCTATAAATGAAATCGCCATAACTCATCAAACATTGAAATATCTAACCGAAGTTATATCAATGGCGCATTTATACATTAATGTCAAAAATCAAATTATATATGAAACGTATCACCCTTGAAAATTTCAGATGCTATAAACGACAAACCATTGATTTCAGAGATGGGATAAACCTATTGGTCGGTGACAATGCGAGTGGAAAAACATCCATTCTCAAAGCCTGTAAATATATACTGAGTTCTTTCTTTTCAGGCTTTAGTGATGAAAACACAAAATGGGTGAATCCGGGAGTCGACGATTTTTCAATAGTCATTCATCATGGAATTGCAGCACCCGAGAAACCGATTCGGATCGGTTTCGATCCTTCCAATTCGGTCAATTCGCCCGATCAGGAGAAAACCCAAGGGGATGAAATGCCCTATTACCTCATCAAAAAAAGCAAAAAGAACAGTCGCTCTTTAATATCCGGTATCAAGGCATACAAAGAATACGCCTCTGCCCTGCAAGACTTTTATTTCAGAAACGACAAGCAAGAACAAGCACTCCCGCTATTCGCATCTTTTTCGACAGAGGATATTCATTCAAAACGAAAAATAGATGCAGCCAAATTCCGGATGTATGAACATAAACCGTCTTTCGGCTACTATGAGTGTCTGGAAGGGGATGGGTTTTTCCCTTATTGGATAAAGCGTTTGTTGATATTACAAGAGGGCAGAGGTGAACATCCGGAAATAACAATCGTTCGAAAAGCGATCGGTGAAGCACTGGGAGAGAACGGATGTCAGATCATCAACGATATACAGATACGTCCGAATCAAAAGAAAGTCTATTATATTTTGACAGACGACAGAGAAATTGAAGCCGATTTTCTTTCCGATGGATACAGAAGACTGGTTAATATCGTTACGGATATTGCCTTTCGTTGTGCATTGTTAAATCGGGGAATTTATGGAGAAAATGCTTCACATCTCACGAAAGGGACGGTACTGATCGACGAAGTGGATCTTCATCTTCACCCGAACTTGCAATCGAAAGTGATGAAAGGGCTGAAATACGCATTCCCCAAGATCCAATTCATTATCTCATCCCATGCTCCAATGGTGATGAGCGGCATAGAAACCAACGAAGACAATTTAGTATATAAGCTGGATTATTTTGAAGAAGGGGGCTATACTGTCAATCAAACCTCTACATATGGGATGGATATTTCAACCATCACAAAAATAATTCTGAATCAGACACCCAGACCAATCGAGGTAGAAGAGCAACTGAAACGTTTATTCGATTTGATTGATTCGGATAATATTCCGGAAGCAAAATCGGCCTTGTCAGAGATGACAGCAAGGTATGCCGATACATTACCGGAACTTGCCCAAGCTGAAGCCATGTTGAACTTTACCATTTTTGAGGATGAGATTGATCAGGAAGAACAGTGAGCCGTCGAGCTGGAAAATCTATCGTCAGACACCTGGCGTGGATTATGCGTCGAGCCCGGAGCTCCGTCAATCATTGTATGCCGAACAAGGAGGAATTTGTGCATATTGCATGCAAAGGTTATTAGATGAACCCGGGGGGAACTATTTACTTCTCAAAGGAGAGCGTCTGACTAATCGTGTGGAACACCTCAAAAGCAGAGAGGAACATCCTGATAAAAAATTGGATTATTCCAATATGGTACTCTGTTGTTGCGGAAAATCATTCAAACAGGAGCTTCACAAACATTGTGATCAGTCAAAAGGAAGCAAAAGTATCTCCTTTTCGCCGATGGATCCGTTCTTTGTCGATACCCTTTCATACAGCTCCCATACAGGGGAAATCAAATCTTCTCATTCAACCTATAATGAAGAGGTGACTAGTAAAACCATATTGAACCTGAATAATGTATTATTAAAGGAAAACAGACATTTGGTTTTACGGGGTTTAATCACTCACCTGAATAAAAAGAAATGGACGTTAGCCAGGTTACAAGAAATGCGGGATAAATGGGACACGAAAGATTCGAAAGGATTATACAAACCCTATTGCGGTATGATTATCTGGTATTTGGATCAAAAACTAAAGGCTTATAAAAGGAAGTCATCCTGACCTTCTTTTTTTGTTTATTACTTCCTCCTCGCTACGGGGTACTCCCTTTTCGGGAAGGTTAACCCCCTCCCCGCTATGCGGTACTCCTTTTCGGGAAGGTTAACCCCCTCCCCCCTGCGGGGTACTCCCCCTATAAACAGGGGGAGAAGGGAATTAATAAATACGAACGATTCACCAAAATTATACAAGCCTGATTGCGACATAATTAATTATCCGACATCGGGATAAAAATATACAATCTTTCAAGAGAACGTGATCTCGTTTTTTTATTACTTTTGCATAAGAGTATTTATTGATAAAGCGATGGATTGCTGATGCTTTATAGTGCTTCAATCATTTTCACATAATTGAATGCTGACACGAAAAATAGATACGAAATATTCAAACCCCAAACCCATTTATTCGTTTATTTGTTATTAATGAGTCAGATAGTTCTTTCCAGGTGGATATTTACTATAGTATATGGTCTGTTGCTCATATTGGCAACGTTCCCGGATATATCTAATGGTGATTTTGCTTTTTTAAAACTAAATCATTTAGAAGGATATCTTTTCCCGGTGGGGATGATTGTTGCATTATATCTGTTTGAAGCTTGCTACCAGTTATATACACTTGAAATACCCAAACGCAAATTAGTACAAGGTATGTTAGGAACCTTTTTGGCCCGTGCTTTTTTGATTATTGCATTAATCCTTTCTATATATATAGAATGTTATTTCATGAAAGTGGGTTTCTTTTTCCTAAGTTGGATACTTGTAACGGCATTAAAATGGGTTAATATCCGAATGACAGAACAAGAGACGGAACAATTATTAAAACCA
>JBOFCW010000258.1:0-6707 GCA_051646395.1 Bacteroidales bacterium | reverse complement strand
AAATTTGGCTACCGAATTTTCAAACAAATCCACAAGTGTGTTTTTAGCAATGTTCTTCATATGTATTTAGTTTATTTTCAATATTAAATTCAAATGCAATGTTTATAAATCTTGATTTTTCCAGCATTTTCACAAATATAATGAACTCCTTCATACTTAAAAACAAGACGCAGTTATAAAACTGCACATAGCCATAAATCAACAAAACACAATACTTTGCCTCAGAGAAAACCTCCTCTCTGAGACAAAGTATTACACTACATTAAATTGACTTTATTTTCCGAAAGCTTTAGTCACCAACTCCGACAATTCTTCAACCGGCAATTCACCCACCCATTTTTCCATCTTACCGTCTGTCGACATAAATATAAAAGTCGGAAAATTCTCAACATCGAAAATATTAGCCAAATCCGGATGTTGCTCCATTTCGACCCGGTAGCAGTCGACAGAGGGATACATCTCGCTCACTTTTTCAAAGCGTGGAATCATTGCATGGCAATGCGGACACCAGGTTACCCAGAATTCAAGAATCGTATTATTTTTGATCAGCAAAGGAGCATTATCCCCTTTTTCATAATCGAAAATCTTTTGTTGAAAAAGCTTTTCATTCAAATCATGTACCATCGTGTTTACATATAAAATTAATGTACTAGCAATCGCTGTTTATCTCTTTCAAATGAAATAATTCAAATCGGATTTTCGGGCAAATTCAAGCATTGTGGCTACTCCGCCCACTTCTACCCCATCTATCAGCTCATCGAGACCTATCTCCAATATCTCCATCGACATTTGGCAAGCGATAAACTTCACCCCGTCGTACTTTGCCAAATGCAACATGAAATCCAATGGAGGCACATTCTTCTCTTTCATGATCCGTTCCATCATTTTCGAACCAAAGCCCAGAATATTGTTATGAGAAAGCGGCAAAGACTTATCATCAGCAGGCAACATCTCACCTATCATCTTCCCGACAGCTCTCTTGGTCGATTTTTCCGCGCCCTTTTTACGAAGCAAGCTCAATCCCCAGAAAGTAAAAAATATCTGCACCTTCATCCCCATAGCCAACGCCCCCAGAGCGATATTGAAAGCGGCCAGCCCCTTATCCAGTTCATCGCTAAACAATACAAGGGTCATGCTGTTCTCTTTTTCGGGAAGGGCACCTGTTCCCAATTCGTTTCGTTTAACAAATACAGCCGTAATCACACCATCCTGATCAGTCATAGATACCATCGGATTCCCAGTTACTTCAGCCCATGCCGTAGCATCCTTTTTAAAACCCGGATCGGTTACTTCTATGATAATTTGTTGCCCAATCACAGCCTGATGCATGGCATCACGCAACGACATGATCGGACCCGGACACTGACTTCCTTTCGCATCTACATGCAAAGGGGCTTGTGGGTCGATGGGGTTATCACCCAAATGAAATTCTTCAAAATGAGGCATAGCTTTTTTCTATTTGGAACATTGATATAGATGAAAGTGTTGTCGATCCGAATTCTCTTTTTGAATAAATAACGATTTGAACTACTCTGTAAGCTTCTTTGGATTGCCTTGATTTAAAAAATACACTTGATCTGGTTTGATTGTCCGTATCATAAAATTTTCATATCTTTGAGTAGATAAACTGATGCGGAAACACCCGTTTATTTACTGTGATATTGCCGATTCATTTATTCTACATTTCGAATACGCCATTAATATCATGATGCCGGATATCTCTCTGACAACAGCTTTATGGTGGTTTTATCCGGAATGTTTTTATCATTTGTAAAAACTCAAAATCTATGGCATTAAAAGTAGGTGACAAAGCACCCGAATTACTGGGTATCAATCAGGATGGTCAGGAACTGCACCTGAGCGATTTCAAAGGAAAAAAAATCATTCTCTATTTTTATCCCAAAGACAATACTCCGGGATGTACGGCTGAGGCATGCTCATTTCGTGACGGATATCCTTCTCTCGAGAAAGAGGGATACATCGTTATCGGCGTAAGCAAAGACAGCCTGAAATCCCACAAAGGATTTATTGAAAAAAAAGAATTGCCCTTTCAACTGATTTCGGATGCCGACCTGAAACTTCAGGAACAATTCGGTGTTTGGCAAGAAAAGAAAATGGCAGGCCGCACCTATATGGGGACCGTCCGCACCACTTTCATCATCGATGAAAACGGTATCATTGAGAAGGTGATTGAAAAAGTGAATACCAAAGATTCGGCAAATCAGATTCTGAATGGAAAATAATACACAACAAACTCTATTTATGAGCGAAGAACAAGGAAAAGCAAAACAGGCTCCATCTCTTGAAAAGCTGAAAGCGCTTCAGGCTGCAATGGACAAAATTGAAAAAAGCTATGGCAAAGGTTCCATCATGAAGATGGGAGACGAAAGCATAGAAGAAATAGCTGTGATCCCTTCCGGATCAATCGGATTGAATGCAGCGTTGGGCGTAGGCGGTTACCCGAAAGGTCGTATCGTTGAAATCTACGGACCGGAATCATCTGGTAAAACAACACTGGCTATCCATGCTATCGCAGAGGCTCAGAAGCAAGGTGGTATCGCTGCATTTATCGATGCCGAACATGCCTTCGATCGCTTCTATGCCGAAAAACTGGGAGTAGACATCGAAAACCTGTTGATTTCTCAGCCCGACAGCGGTGAGCAGGCTTTAGAAATCGCAGAACAACTGATCCGTTCGTCTGCTATCGACATCGTTGTTATTGACTCGGTTGCTGCTCTGACACCGAAAGCAGAGTTGGAAGGTGAAATGGGTGAATCAAAAATGGGTCTTCAGGCTCGTTTGATGTCTCAGGCGCTTCGTAAATTGACCGCTGCAATCAATAAAACAAACACCACTTGTATTTTCATCAACCAGTTGCGCGATAAAATCGGTGTGATGTTCGGTAATCCGGAAACAACGACCGGTGGTAATGCACTTAAATTCTACGCTTCGGTTCGTTTGGATATCCGCCGTGCCACAGCATTGAAAGACGGAGACGAAGTGATCGGTAATCAGGCTCGCGTAAAAGTGGTTAAAAATAAAGTTGCCCCTCCTTTCCGGAAAGCGGAATTCGACATCATGTTCGGCGAAGGTATCTCCCGTGCGGGTGAAATCATCGACTTGGGTGTTGATAAAGGGATCATCAAAAAAAGCGGTTCTTGGTTCAGTTACGGTGATACCAAACTCGGACAGGGTCGTGATGCTGCGAAAAAAACAGTTATGGACAATCCGGAATTGGCTGAAGAGCTTGAAGGATTGATCATGGAAGCAATGACTGCTGCCGAATAATAAAATCCTGCTCGATATACTTATCCGATATTAGAAAGAGGCTGCTAAATTCGTTAATATGAATTTGGCAGCCTCTTTCGCATTATTTTTATCCGGAATCAGTAAATCTCATCCGTCTGATTCCATATTTTATTTTCCCGGGTTATCATCGACTCTTTATATGAGACTCTTTCTATTTTAAACAAGGGTATTACTAACGACTCTCAATGAAGTCCGGACAAAAGCTCCTTTTTAAAAATCAAAAAGGCGCCTCAGTTTATTTTCTCAGGTTTGGTAGTGACCGAAACGCCGTTCTCATTAAAAGCCTCAATAGCGAAATAATAGGACTGATCTACCGTCAGACTTTTCAACAATAACTCGCTTTGATTGTAAACGAGCCATGAACTATACATCTTGTCGGGGGCGATTCCCCAACGAATATTATATCCCTGTGCATTGGGTTGCTGCTTCCATGTGATCATCGCGTCACGCCGATCTTTCAGGCGTTCTACTTTGAAACCCTGTACAGCTGCAGGTTTCTTCCCTTCGCCTAAACCGAAGACACGGATATCTGAAATGGCCAGATTCGGAGTGGGTACCTCAATGTTCCGATAACGGACATATCGGGCGCGTTGCGGATAATCAACTTCTACATAATCATTGGGTCTGTCATTATAACTTCTGGCCCGGTCGACAAGTTTGAACCAGTTTTTCCCATCGAGCGAGCCCTCGATGGTATAACGGTGGCGCAGATTAATATCTTTGGTAAACATATCACTTTTGTAATCGTAATAATTCACCTGCACAGCATGAATCATAGCCGGTTTCTGTAAATCTACCTCAGCCCACTCGTTATCACCCTTACCATTAGCCAACCAGAATGTTTTAACCTGTTCATCCGTCAGGTTTTTGCCTGAATGGCTCTCCTTCTCGGAAGAAGTACTGACCGGTTTATTATAGGAAACCAACATCCAACCGGTAAACTCGCCCGTTAAACCTTTCTCCGCAGGTGCATAGTGAGGGTAATCGCCGAAATTGGTATCGGAATACATCAGACCGTCCTTATCGAGATAAGTTGGGAACATACACAAACGGCGTTCCCAGTTTACATTCGCAGATAATGCCATAGAAGCGAAATGCCAATAATGGCCACCAGGCCCCACTACGGTACTCCCATGACCAGCTCCGTTCATCCAGCCACCGGGTTTGTATGAGATCGGATTATTCGGAGCATAGGTATAAGGTCCGAGCGGATGATCGGCAACATAGACGCCGTCGGCATAGACATTGAATTCGGTGCCGGGCGCACTGTATTGCATATAGTATTTCCCGTTATGTTTGGTCAGCCATGCCCCTTCCATATAACCTGCAAGAGTCGTATCGGAATGGTTTTCTCCGAAGCGTTCCCAACCGTGCTTATCCATATCCAGTTTGAATAGTTCTACCGTAGGTCCGTCAACAAGAAACCTTTTATTTTTATTCAGTTTCTTACCTCGTAGCGGATAAGTATTTGAAGATCCCCAAAACATGTATGCCTGACCATCATCATCGATAAACAACATCGGATCTTGCAAATCATAAAGAATGGAAGGTACTGCTTTCCAGTCTCCTTTCTTCGGATTATCAGTATATAAGATACTCATATTACCGGAAGGATTACCTGTTACATACAACACAGAATCTTTATAATTCCATGCTGTTGGAGCGTTCGAACCTTCGAAATACCATTTTTCCGGTTGAATGAAATCCCAGCTCAACAAATCTTTCGAATGCCAGTAACCCATCGAACGGGTAACAAACATATAATACTCCCCACGAAACTCCACAACAGAAGGATCTGCTCCTGAGCGATACGATTTATCATCGGCCGAATTATAAACCATATAGGTATAGTCTATATTCAACGGATTACAATATGTCTTCGGTTGCATGGATTGCGCCATCATACCAAAGACCGGCATAAAAGCCATTAAAGCAAACAGATATTTAATCATAATTTCTATCAATATTTAAATAGTAACAGGAAGCAAGAATCAGATCATTCGGATACTGACCGAATCATAAAAAAATACCACAAGGTATACATATAACAAAACAGAAGAATATAAATGGTTCATCTATTTGTATATAATTTAATTTTTGACATCAGAGACATGCGTATCGACTATCCTTTCATCCGGTAAATAAAGACAGATCCAGGATTATGGATTTTAAAAAGTTTATCTTTGTAAAAAAAATCATGCTCACTAGTCTTGCTTTTATTTTCCTTCTTGGTCTTTTACTGGGTTGGATATTCAACCGCATGAAGATGCCTGCCCTTTTGGGCATGTTGCTAACGGGAATCATGCTCGGACCCTATGTTTTAAATTTGTTAGCTCCTCAGATTCTGAATATATCGCCTGATCTGAGACAACTTGCTCTGGTGATAATTCTGATGCGCGCCGGGCTTGCCCTGAATTTCGACGAACTCCGAAAAGCGGGCCGGGCTGCTATCCTGATGTGTTTTGTGCCCGCACTCTTCGAAATAGCCGGTATCGTGATTCTCGCTCCCCGGTTATTGGGAGTGAACTATATCGAGGCTGCGTTGATGGGCACAGTCGTAGCAGCCGTTTCTCCTGCCGTTATCGTTCCCAAAATGCTTTCCCTGCTGGAGCAGAAATACGGTTCGCGAAAAAGTATCCCACAGATGATTATGGCTGCCGGATCGGTCGATGATGTTTTTGTGATTGTTCTTTTTACTTTGTTTACCGGTTTGGTACAAGGAGAACAGATTTCCGCCAATGTATTGTTGGAAATTCCGGTATCTATCATCTCGGGTCTTTTGCTGGGCGCTGTGATGGGTTGGTTATTGCAATTTTACTTCAAACACTTCCATCTGAGGGATTCAGTAAAGGTGCTGATCTTGTTAAGCGTCTCGTTCCTGATGATCGCACTTGAGCATCTTTTGAAAGGAAAGATCGCTCTTTCCGGTTTGCTTGCCATTATGACGATGGGAGCCGCCATGTTCCATTTTTATCCCGTGCTTGCGAAACGACTTTCGTCTAAATTCCAAAAGCTGTGGATCGCTGCCGAACTGATCTTGTTCGTACTTGTCGGAGCTACGGTAGATATCAGCTATGTGAAAGCAGCCGGACTAAGTGCTCTGTTTGTCATATTGGGAGCCTGGGTATTCCGCATGGCCGGAGTTGCAGCCGCGCTGATCCGCACTCCGCTTAACGGGAAAGAAAAACTATTCTGTATGATCGCTTATTCGCCCAAAGCTACCGTTCAGGCTGCAATCGGATCAATACCACTGGCTCTGGGTCTTCCTTGTGGCAAGGTGATCTTAACGGTAGCAGTATTGGCAATCCTCATTACCGCTCCTTTAGGCGCTTTCGGAATCGATGCTACCTATAAAAAACTCTTGAGTAACGACTAAGCGTTACTCAGGAGCATATTCT
>JBOFCW010000236.1:0-4499 GCA_051646395.1 Bacteroidales bacterium | reverse complement strand
GAGGATCGGTAATAATCACATCCGGACGCCCATGCTCTTTGATGAAATCCAGGGTCAAAATATCTTTCATATCGCCTGCATAGAATAAAGTATTTTCTATTCCGTTGATCCGCGAGTTTACTTTTGCATCTTCGATTGCCTCAGGAACATATTCGATACCTATAACTTTTGATGCCTTAGAGGCAACAAAATTGGCAATAGTCCCTGTTCCGGTATAAAGGTCATATACAAGCTCATTTCCGGTCAGATTTGCAAAATCACGTGTAACCGAATAAAGAACATAAGCCTGTTCTGAATTTGTTTGATAGAATGACTTCGGACCAATCTTAAATTTCAGACCCTCCATCTGTTCAAAGATATGATCATTCCCTTTGAAAACGAGAATGTCCTGATCCGTAATCGTATCGTTACATTTGGAATTAATTACATACAATAAAGATGTAATCTGAGGAAACTTATCTGCAATATATTGCAATAAAGCCTCCCGCTCTTTCTTATCTTCATAATAAAATGCGATAATCAACATCAGCTCACCTGTAGTTGATGTACGAACGATCATCGTACGCAAAAATCCTTCCTGATTGCGCAAATCGAAGAATGACAATCCATTTTCCAAGGCGTATTCGCGAATCGCCAAACGCAATTGGTTCGAAACATCCTCCTGTAACCAGCATTTTTCGATGTCTAATACTTTATCAAAAGCACCGGGAATATGGAATCCCAACGCATTCATATTTTCATATTGCACCTTTTCATCTACTTCCTTTTGAGTCAACCAGCGTTTATTGGAGAAAGTAAATTCAAGTTTATTCCGGTAAAAACGTGTTTTTTCAGAACCAAGAATAGGCATGAATTCCGGCAGTTCTATCTTCCCGATACGACTTAGATTATCAAAAACTTGCTGCTGTTTGAATTTCAGCTGTTCCTCATAAGGCAAATGTTGCCATTTGCATCCGCCACAGATAGTGAAGTGTTGACAAAATGATTCTGTTCGTAGAGGTGAATACTTGTGGAATTTCAATACACGTCCCTCTGCAAAAGATCGTTTCTGACGATACACCTGCAAATCAACGATATCTCCGGGCGCCACAAAAGGTACAAAGATCACTTTATCCTTCCAGCGTGTAATTGCTTTTCCTTCGGCTGCCACATCTAATATTTCTATTTGCTCCACAACCGGAAGCTCTTTCTTTTTACGTGCCAATGCTCTAATAAATTTTTAATAGGTACAAATTCGCTCAAAGTTAAAAATTTTCCTCTTAAAGGTTTTAGCATTTTAGAAAAAAGAAATTTTCTTCGCAATTTATCCCCTTAGTATTTGCATAAGAATTTCATTCTCTTAAATTTGCGTATGACTCTTAAACAATTAAGACTTATTGAATCTAATCATTGATATCTTTTTAATTACCATTGAAAAATTTTTTATGAAAAACAAAAAAGTTTACACCTTCGGCGATGGCCAGGCAGAAGGAAAAGCAGACATGAAAAACCTGTTAGGAGGAAAAGGAGCCAACCTTGCTGAAATGAACTTAATCGGAGTACCCGTTCCTCCGGGATTTACGATCACAACAGAAGTCTGTACAGAATATAATCAGCTCGGGCAAGAAGCCATAATGTCTTCCATTCGCGAACAAGTAGAGGCCGGAATCAAACACATTGAAAAAATTACCGGTAACGGTTTTGGCGACAAAGAGAACCCTCTTCTTGTTTCTGTCCGTTCGGGCGCGCGTGTATCTATGCCTGGCATGATGGACACTGTGCTAAATCTGGGAATCAACGATCAAGCGGTTGAAGCCTTAGCCGGAAAATCAGGAAATCCCCGTTTCGCATGGGATTCTTACAGACGTTTCATTCAAATGTATGGCGACGTTGTTTTGGGCATGAAGCCTAAGAACAAAACAGACATCGACCCTTTTGAAGAAATCATCGAAAATCTCAAAAAAGAAAAAGGCATCGAACAAGACAACCAGCTGACAGTCGAAGACCTGAAAATACTTGTTCCTCGTTTCAAAGCTGCTGTAAAAGATGTTACCGGCAAAGATTTCCCTGTTAATCCCTGGGATCAGCTTTGGGGTGCCGTTTGTGCCGTTTTCGACAGCTGGATGAACGAACGCGCAATCTACTATCGACGCATGAACCATATCCCCGAGGAATGGGGCACTGCGGTAAACGTACAGGCTATGGTTTTCGGTAATATGGGAGACAATTCGGCAACCGGAGTCGCATTTACGCGAGATGCCGCAACCGGTGAAGATCTCTTCAACGGCGAATACCTTATCAACGCCCAGGGTGAGGATGTAGTTGCCGGTATCCGTACTCCACAACAAATTACCCTTGAAGGTTCACTTAGATGGGCCAAATTACAAGGAATATCAGAAGAAGACCGGAAGAATAACTATCCTTCCCTTGAAGAAACGATGCCAGTCTGCGCCCAAGATTTGATCCGAACGCAACAAAAACTCGAAGATTATTTCAAAGACATGCAGGATCTTGAATTTACGATTCAGGAAGGCAAACTTTGGTTATTGCAGACCCGTAACGGCAAGCGTACCGGTGAGGCGATGGTAAAGATAGCGATGGATTTCATGCGCAAAGGTGTCATTGATGACAAAACAGCACTCAAACGCATGGAGCCTCAAAAACTCGACGAGTTATTGCATCCCGTTTTTGACAAAGAAGCAATCAAACAAGCCAAAGTAATTGCGAAAGGGCTACCGGCCTCACCTGGAGCAGCGACTGGTCGTATCGTATTTTTTGCTGATGAAGCCGAAAAATGGGCAGAAGATCAACAAAAAGTAATTCTGGTTCGCATCGAAACTTCACCCGAGGATTTACGAGGTATGAACGTAGCACAAGGAATTCTTACCGCACGAGGGGAATGACATCTCATGCTGCTGTGGTAGCAAGAGGAATGGGTAAATGCTGTGTTTCCGGTGCCGGAGAAGTGAAAATAGACTATAAGGCCAAAACCATTGATATGGGCGGAAAAACCTACCATGAAGGGGATTGGATCTCATTAAACGGCTCCACGGGTGAAGTGTATGAAGGCAAAGTGGGCACAGTTGAACCGGAAATCAGCGGAGATTTCAAACAGCTGATGGATTTTTGCGAAAAATATACCCGGATGGATGTACGCACCAATGCAGATACACCGCGCGACGCTGATATTGCCCGGCGATTCGGTGCAAAAGGAATCGGACTTTGCCGTACTGAGCACATGTTCTTCGAAGGGGAACGCATCAAAGCCATGCGAGAAATGATTCTTTCAAAAACAGAAAGAGGACGACGCGAGGCTTTGAATAAACTTCTACCTATGCAACGAAGCGATTTTGCCGGAATTTTTGAAGCTATGGATGGCTATGGTGTTACGATCCGCCTACTTGACCCTCCTTTGCACGAATTCGTTCCACATCAGCTGGCTACCCAAAAAGAACTTGCTAAAGAGATGGGACTAACCATCGACGAAGTTAAAATGGCCTGTGACTCACTTGAAGAATTTAATCCGATGCTCGGCCACCGTGGTTGTCGTTTGGGATGTACCTATCCGGAAATTACAGAAATGCAGGCCCGTGCTATCATTGAAGCAGCGCTTGATGTGAAGGCGAAGGGATTTGATGTCAAGCCCGAAATCATGGTACCATTAGTTGGCGTGATTGAAGAATTAAAACTACAAGCTTCGGTTATTCATGAAACAGCTGAAAAAGTATTTAAAGAAAAAGGGGAAAGAATTGATTATAAAGTAGGAACCATGATCGAAGTTCCGCGTGCGGCACTTACTGCCGATCGCATTGCCGAAGTAGCCGACTTCTTCTCTTTCGGAACAAATGACCTGACACAGATGACATTCGGGTATTCACGTGACGATGCGGGTAAATTTCTAAAAATATATCATGAAAAAGGGATCCTGAAAGCTGATCCGTTTGCTGCCCTCGATCAGGAAGGCGTTGGTAGTCTGGTGCGTTTTGGCGTAGAAAAAGGACGCTCAACAAAACCGGGTCTGAAAATCGGAATTTGCGGCGAACATGGAGGCGAGCCATCGTCCGTGGACTTCTGCAATCAGGTTGGAATGAATTATGTCAGTTGCTCTCCATATAGGGTACCAATAGCTCGTGTGGCGGCGGCTCAGGCTGCTTTGACGAATTAATCAAGAAGTACTGATTACCTTAATACATCAGGCTCAAATCATATTCAAAGTGATTTGAGCCTTTTCATTTTTATACCCTTATAATGGTAATCCATTATAATCTGCATTTATTAGAATTCGGAATAAACAAAAAAACTGTCTGAAATTCATTTTCATAAATTTCAGACAGCTTTTTAATCCAACGAACAATATCAATTATTGTTATTCTTCTTTGGAGCTTTTACAAGACAATATGAAGGTTTGATAGAATTTACTTCATTAGCCTGGTATTTTTTTCCATAGAAATAAATTTTTACAATTTGCTCGCTTGCCATAGGTTCTTGCAGTTTGAAACACTGAGCATAAGAATCCATGT
>JBOFCW010000213.1:0-1575 GCA_051646395.1 Bacteroidales bacterium | reverse complement strand
CAAAGCATCGCTCACAATGGTGTTTGCCTTACAGTTGTGGCCATTAATGGGAATCAGTATACCGTTACGGCTATTCAGGAAACGCTTGATCGCTCGAATCTGGGTGTTTTGAAAGCTGGTGATCTGGTGAATCTGGAGCGCAGTATGATGATGAATGGACGTCTGGACGGACATATCGTTCAGGGACACGTCGACCAGACCGCTGTTTGCTCGAAAGTAGAGGAAGCCGATGGCAGCCATTATTTTACTTTCGAATATGAATTTAATCCGGAAATGGCAAAGCAGGGATATATGACTGTTGAGAAAGGTTCGGTAACGGTAAACGGAGTGAGTCTGACGGTATGCAATTCAAAAGACAACAGCTTTCAGGTGGCAATCATACCTTACACACTTGAACACACGAATTTCTGTCGCATCGAACCGGGAACGAAAGTAAACCTTGAGTTCGACATCATCGGCAAGTATATCAGTAAAATGATGAAATATTAATCTCCCGGGCGGGAATCTGTTCATCGGCTTTGAGAAGCCGGCACAGATTCCCGCCTGTGTTTTTTATTCTCTTCAATCTGATCGTTTCTTCAAAACAAATCGTATAATCATGGATTTTCTCGAACTAGTAAAACATCGCCAGAGCGATCGTGCATACGACCCTATGCGCCCGGTGGAGAAAGAAAAAATTCAACGGATCATGGAAGCTGCTCGTCTTGCTCCTTCGGCTTGCAACGGACAACCGTGGCACTTTGTCGTAGTGGATGATCCCGAAACAAAGAACGAAATAGCGAAGGCCTGTGTGGCAAAAGCACTTTTCATGAATCATTTCACGCAACAGGCACCCGTACATATCGTCATCGTGGAAGAGAAGTCCAATATAACTTCGGGTATCGGAGGCTGGGTGAAGAAAAAAGAATTTCCCCAGGTAGATATCGGAATCGCAGCGGCGCATATCGCTTTGGCTGCACAAGCAGAAGGACTCGGCTCTTGCATCGTGGGATGGTTTAACGAAGACCGGATTAAGGAGATACTTTCTATTCCCCGAAACAAGCGCGTTCTGCTCGATATTCTGATCGGCTATCCGACAAAACCATTACGCGAGAAGAAACGAAAAAGAATGGAAGAGATTTGCTCTTACAATAAATATTAAACTAATTTTGCACAAAATTCAATCAATTCTATCTATTTCATGAGCGATCAACGTTATAACATGCGCGGCGTATCTGCGTCGAAAGAAGATGTACACAACGCAATCAAGAACATCGATAAAGGTATTTTTCCAAAAGCTTTCTGTAAAATTATTCCGGATATTCTGGGAGGTGATCCCGAATATTGCAATATCATGCATGCCGACGGAGCCGGGACGAAATCTTCTCTTGCCTACATGTATTGGAAAGAAACCGGTGATTTATCTGTCTGGAAAGGAATTGCTCAGGATGCTTTGATTATGAACATCGATGACCTGCTTTGCGTGGGTGCAGTCGATAATATCCTTGTATCTTCGACTATCGGGCGTAATAAACTACTGATTCCGGGTGAAGTGATTTCGGCCATTATCAACGGTACGGACGAGTTACTGGCCGA
>JBOFCW010000145.1:0-4117 GCA_051646395.1 Bacteroidales bacterium | reverse complement strand
CACACCTTTCTTTTTAATATGATAAATAAATCAATAACGATCTGTTCTTTCTTTATTATCGAAGTTTCTCGGACGATCCCCTCCTTCGCGACGGTTGTTGAAACCACCACCACGGTTGTTGTTGAAAGGACGGCGACGATCATCTCGCGGACGCTCTTCACGCGGACGTGCTTCAGTTACGCTGATAACTTTGTTATCATAAGAAGCTCCGTTCAATTCAGAGATAGCGCGTTTTGCCTGTTCCTCATCAACCAATTCCACAAAACCGAAACCTCTTGATTTTCCTGTTTCACGATCCATTACAACTTTAGCAGATTTGATATCGCCGTACTCTTCAAAAAGATCTCTTAGGTCGGCATCAGTGATAGCCCAAGACAAATTACCGATGAAAATGTTCATTTGTACTTAAAATAAATTAGGTGAATTAATAACATAGTTTGAACAGATTGAGGATGGCAAATTTAAAGTTGCACGATTATTAATCACACCTGTTGATCGGGATCATGAACCGTCGATACAATTCTATCTCTGACGAAGCTGTCTTCTTTCAAACGATAATCAAAGATAAGGTTTATTCTGTTGCCCAATCATTTTTAGTTGATTTATATCTGAAAATTTATGTTTTATTCTCAGCAATTTAGCTTTAAATAAATCAACATCCTCTCTTCATTGGTTTTATCCAGAGAACAAACTTTCGTGACAACATGTAGTCATAGTCGTTTATAAAGAAACAGGTACGCTTTTCTCAACACCCGGATTCAACGCTTGTCCGTTTACAACGGGAACGAAATAAATAGTATGACTGTATGACTTATTATCCGGCTTGAACAGATATTTCCCCATGGCTGAAGATCCCCAGCTATCATCACCACCTACGCCGGCATGCTTGTGGTCGATGTGTAATTCGACCATGTCCTGGAATACGACCTCATTCAGATGGGTCGGTTTTTTTCTTTGATTCGCTACTTCCTGTGTGCCGTCGAGAAGTGACAAGGGCAAATGGGAAGCATTGAAGCCGAAAAGCCCGTTGGCAATCACAACAAATCCATTCTGTTTGGCGTCGGTAAGTTTTAAAGCGCGCACATCTGTTTTGTGGCCGTGCTCCTGCGGACGAACGTAAGGTACATATTGCTCCGCTACGGTTTGCTTGTAGACACCTACAAAAGCCGCAGTTTTACGATCGTTATAGTTTTCCCATGGTCCACGACCAAAATAAGATACCTGATCGTATTTTTTCGGCATGCGTAATTGCATGCCCCACCGCGGCATAAACGGTATTCCCGATTTTGCTTTTAGGGTATTTTCAATCGCAACAGTACCATCTCCGAAGATGCGATAGGTAATCTGATAAAAATCCAATGCATCCGCCTTGTAATCGCATGTAACAAGCACTTCGTTCGGAGCCGTCTGTTGTGCCTTTACAGAAACCGGAAGCAAAGCGCCATAAGTCAGATCACGCCACACGGCATTATTTTTTTGCATCCCGTATCCATAATCATTATCTGTCGGAGCACGCCAGAAAGAGGCCTGAGGACCATAATTATTAAGAATCAGTTCTTCGCCGTCGAGTCGATAAGAATCCATTCGGGAAAGCGCTTTATCGAAAGAAACAGCGAATCGCTCCCCTTTTACACCAATACGATTCGCATCCTCTGTCAGGATAAGTTCTTTTCCGTTGTTTACCGGTTTGAATGTACGAGGTTCGGAAAGGCAGATTTGCTCTTCTGCTACGACAGCACCGGCAGGAACAAGATTTTCGCCCTTACGCTGAATAGCACGAACCACAAGGAAATATTCCTCTTTATCCAGGTTCTTTTCATTTACCCGCGTGTTCAGTTTGACCACCTCCGATTGCTGAGGAGCCAAAGAGGAACTGAATTTACCTGAACTGATTTTCTTATCCGCGTTGCGAAGCTCGTAAGCAAAATCGTACCCCTCAAGGGTAGTGAAAAAGAACTTGTTTTTCAGGGTCAGCTCTCCCGTTTTCGGATCGAATGCGGCAAAACCGATATTCTGATGTACCTTTCGAACCTCTTCGCTACCCGGTTTCAACGTGCGATCCGGAAAGACAACTCCATTGATCAGGAAGTTACTATCGCTCGGGGTCCCTTTCGGGCCGTAATCGCCACCGTAAGTCCAGTAGGATTTGCCATTCTTATCCTTGGCATCCAGACCCTGATCGACCCAGTCCCAGATACATCCGCCCTGAAGAATATCGTATTTTTCGATAACATCCCAATAATCCTGAAAATTACCCAGACTATTTCCCATTCCGTGGGCATATTCACATTGGATCAGAGGTCGGTCTGATTTGGGATTAAGAGCATATTTTTCTATTCCGGCCACAGAAAAATACATCGGACACACGATATCCGTATTCCACTCATGCCCGGAGCGTTCGTATTGAACGGGGCGAGTCGGATCTGCCGCCTTGAGCCAGTTGTATGCTTCATAAAAACAAACACCGTTGCCACTTTCATTCCCCAATGACCAAACTATAATCGAAGGGTGGTTCTTATCCCGCTCATACATATTGCGGTTTCGCCCGACGATCATTTCTTTGTAAAGCGGATTGTTACCCAGACCGCCGCCGACATTCAAGTCATAACCCATTCCGTGGGATTCGACATTCGCTTCATCAATCACATAAAAACCATATTGATTACAAAGGTCGTAGAAAAACTCAGGTTGCGGGTAATGGCAGGTACGAATCGTATTGACATTCAATTGCTTCATCAACGCAAGGTCTTTCAGGAGCAGTTCTTTATCGACATAATGCCCGGTAGCCGGATTATGCTCATGAAGATTGACTCCTTTGACCAGTATCGGCTGTCCGTTTACCAATAGCTGTTTGTTGCGAATTTCAACCTCACGGAATCCGATCTGAGAAGATATCAACTCCTGCTGTATTCCTTGTTGATCTTGTAAAGAAATCAACAGGGTATATAGATCCGGTTTCTCAGCACTCCATGCATTGACTTGCGGAATAATTCCGTTTATCTTCGCTACGCCTTGCGCAACTGGTGTTGTAGCGGAATATACTATCTTCCCTTTAGCATCAATTAGACGCCAATTTACTTTATAGCCTGCTGAATTACCGGTTACATCGGCCGTCACTTCCAATTCGCCCTTAGTATATTCCTCATCCAAACCGCTGATAACGCGGAAATCGCGGAATCGTGTTTTGGGCTGGCTATATAAATAAACATCCCGTTCGAATCCACTTAAACGCCAGAAATCCTGGCACTCCACATACGAAGCATCACTCCAGCGGAAACATTGCACGGCCAGTTCATTTACGCCTGGTTTGAGAAAAGAGCTGATCTGATATCTGGCCGGTGTCTTACTGTCTTTCCCCATCCCCACATACTTGCCGTTAACATAAACGAACGTAGCGGATTTTGCGGCGTCCAAACTAATAAACACGTCTCTTCCGTCCCATTGAGCGGGCAATTCGAACGTGCGGAAATATGTGCCCACCGGATTCAGTTTCTCAGGAACCATCGGCGGATTGGGCTTTTGCATATAAGGCTCCTGCTTGGCCACGAACTCGTATGGTATATTTACATAGATCGGAATACCAAATCCTTGCACCTCCCAGTTACCAGGAACCTGAATATCGGCCCAGGAAGAACTTTCATTGGTTAGTTGGGAGAAATTTACGATTCTGTCTTTGGGATCGTCTGTATAATGAAACTTCCATTTACCGTTTAACGAAAGGTAGTATGGAGATTGCGAACGGTCGTTCCGAATCGCTTGTTCATCCGATTCATACGGAAAGAAAGTAGCCCGGGGCTGTTCCTGATTGACCGTGATTAAGGAAGGATCCGTAATCAACCGATAATAATCGGGAGATGAGGAATCTGATTTTACATCCTGCAACGTAAAAAGACAGGCTATAAAAAGAGATCCGGACAGGAAACCGGAAATGTGTGTTTTTCTCATAAATAGATGTTTGTTTATTGGTAATTATTGTATTGAATTCGTTTCATTTATATATAATTTGATTTTTAACATTAATGTATAAATGCGCCATTATATAACTTCGGTTGGGTATCTCAACTTTAGGTGAGTTATGGCGATTTCATCTGTATATAATTTATTTTTTTCATTAAAG
>JBOFCW010000122.1:0-2033 GCA_051646395.1 Bacteroidales bacterium | reverse complement strand
AGATCTGCGGCAAGTACAACAGCTGTTCTCCCTTCGATTTCCCGGATCTGATTGATGATCGGATTTTCATCCTGCTGATCGGTAATGAATTCATAGGCGATCGCATTGATTTTCCGCTCTGCCAGGAGCGTAAGTATATCGGGCGAAAATAGGCTGAGTTGCAAAAGTGAAAAAAGCGTACTTCGGTTTTTCATCTGTTGTATCTCTTCTCCGGTTGGCGAAGATACCTTAACTACGATATCACATTCCCATACACGCGACGACTGATCAGCTATTTCCGCACCTGCCTCAGAAAACACATGATCCGGATAATGGATCGACTCGCCCGCACCGGTTTCCACGATCACGTGATGTCCTTGCCGGCAAAGAATGGCTATCCCTTCCGGCGTCAATGGCATCCGTTTCTCAAAATCACTATTCTCACGAGGAATTCCGATCAATAAGGAATTGTTCTTCTCTTTCTGTCCGTAAAGCTTTTCTTCCGGAAGAAGAGACTCGGTGGTAAATGTCGATAACATCCTTTGATTCATGGTGCGATAAAGTAAAAAGGTTTTAGTAAGTCTGCTGCATCAGTTCCGCTAATTTTTCGGTTGCAAGATCCAGCTGATCGCGCGTATCTAATTCGTTGGCATCAAACAAGAGCGTCGCCATCTGATAAAAAGGTTCACGTCTTTGTAGATTATCCTCTATAAAACAAAGCAGTTCCTCATCAGTCTTCTCTTTCAGAATCGGACGCGATTGCTTTGCGATCCGTAACCGGTTGAACAAGACCTGCGGATTCGTTTGCAGATAAACGGTTACACCGTTTTTATTCATGAATTCGGCATTATCGAAAAAACAGGGCACTCCGCCACCCGTGGCAATCACCACATTTTCAAAACAAGCCACTTCATGAAGTGCTTCCCGTTCGATTTCACGGAATCCGGATTCCCCTTTTTCCTCAAAAATCGCCCTGATCGTTTTATGATAACGATTTTCGATAAACACATCAAGATCTATAAACGATAGCCCTGCTTTTTTTGCTACCTGCTTTCCCAATGTGGTTTTACCAGCACCCATGTATCCAATCAGAAAAAATCGTTTCATTGAATTAAAAGTATTAACAGAAAAAGTTATTTGGCTACGATCGGTACTGATTCTGACCGTTCATACACAAATTTAATTTATTTGTCAGGATAACGCTACGACAGATGCGCTAAATTTTTGCTCGTCTGCAGGTAAAAAAAGAGACAGATAAATTGTTCCTACAAAAAAACGTATCTTTATCTCCGGATTATCGGTTCTGAGTTCGGATCCGATACTGAAACTCTTTTATCGGATTTATCTTATGGCAAATTTCAAGTATTACGTGGTTTGGGAAGGACATGCTCCTGGCATTTATGAAACCTGGGAAGACTGCAAGCAGCAGATTTCCGGCTATCCCGGAGCGAAGTACAAAAGCTTTACCAATAAAGAAGCCGCCACAAAGGCTTTCCGCGATAATTACGACGACCATATCGGTGCGCTGCAAACTGTTGCCCGCGCTCTTAGAGGTGAATCCAAAGTTCCGGTAAAAACTCAGCAGCATAACACCGGTATCAATCCTCCTGTCAACAATGCATCCCTTCCGTATAATCCCGAAAGCATCGCTGTCGATGCGGCATGCAGCGGCAATCCGGGTCCGATGGAATACCGGGGCGTATATGTGCGTACCGGCGAAGAAATATTCCGCATCGGCCCGTTTGAAGACGGCACCAACAATATCGGTGAATTTCTGGCGCTCGTTCACGGATTAGCCCTGTTAAAAGCAAAAGGAAGTTCGCTCCCTATTTATACGGATAGCGTCACCGGCCAGTCATGGGTTCGTCACAAACAATGCAAGTCAAAACTCGAACGCACACCACGCAACGAAAAGATATTCGAATTGGTAGAACGTGCCGAAGCCTGGCTTCGGGCAAATACCTGGACTACTCCGGTATATAAGTGGAACACCAAAGAATGGGGAGAGATTCCTGCCGACTTTGGCCGGAAATAAGAAGAAACAACCGATTCCC
>JBOFCW010000065.1:0-7424 GCA_051646395.1 Bacteroidales bacterium | reverse complement strand
AGGGTAAACCTTTCCCGTAGATTCCGAAACGTCACCATATCACTTTACGGCATGTGCTCAGGGGGAGAAATAAACGGAGGCTTTAACTTCATCATCCCACTGGCCTTTACCAAATTAAAAAAAATAAGACCGGTTAATTTTGTTTGGCCGAAATGGTATGACTGGGAGTACACTGCGCAAAGCGGACCTGAATATATAAAAAGAGGATTGGGACAAAACTACCGCACCTACTTATATGAAAAAGCAGAAAATTCCTATTGGAATCCGGCTTATATAAAATCTCAAATCATTAACTATTTTAATACGAAAAAAAAATGAAAACAAACTTTATCACTTATCTTTTGATTTCTGTTTTCGGATTAGGTCTTTTATTTACAAGTTGTAAAAAAGACGAACCTCAGGCAGAACAAGTCGAACATCCGCATGACCAACAAAAGTATTACATCATCGGTCACGTTACAACCGCTGCCGCACTATCTGATGCAGGCGTTTCGACAGCCACTCCGATCGAAGGAGTCAACGTAAAGGCTGATGGGTTAGATCCCGTTAAAACAAACGCAGACGGAAGCTACTCTTTGATCTCAAACAAGAAGGGTATAACGATTACGGTCACTTTTTCAAAAGACGGATACTTAACGAGCAAAGGAAATGTCACACTCAGTTCGGACATGAAGGGGCTTGAATCAGTTACACTTAATGCCATGTTGACAAAAGCAAATCCTACGGTAACTGTAAACCCGAATACACAAACAACGGTTGCACATCCACAGGATAGATCTGGCCTTACGATACCTGCTGGAACATTGTCTGCCGCAAAGGAAGTTTCAATCACTACCGGAAACATAGAAGCTAACAACAGAGTTCCGGGAATATCCATCTATATGGAACCAATGGGACTCCAACTCAATAAACCAGCTGAACTTACTGTGAAAAATGTTTTCAAATCTTCGAATCTGAGCTTTGTAAATCCAAAACTTCAGATAGAATCATCTTTATCTAAAAGCAATTATTTCACAAAAGCACAATCTCCTTACGACTGGACCGACCTTAACGTTATGAATTACAATCCAAGTACAAATACATATTTCAGTGATATAAATCAGCTCGGACTCTACAAAGTAGTTCCAACAATCAAAAGCATTACAACGGTTCAAGCCACAACTGATGAGACGAACACATACCTGGAAATAGACAATTCAGACAATATAGCCGCATTGAAAAACGTCGAAATATCCATTAATGTAAAAACCGGATGGGATTTTACAACAGATATCGTTTCTTCAATAAAAAATCAGATTCCGGATATTCTTGATGAAGATGCGCAACAACTGGCAAATATTATACAAAGCATTGCCCAACAATACTCAGGGACTCCGAGAGGTGTTAAAACCCTTGAAATAACTGAATCGATAAACGTTTCCGGCCAAACAGTTATGATCTATCAAAATATTCCGACCATCATGCAAAGCACAATAGTCATCCCGGTAAATTATGATAAAAATGCTGCAGCCGAAACTTTTTCTATTTTTGAAACAAACCATACGACTTACAATATATCTGCAACCGCAAACTTTTATACGGGAGCTAAAGCCTCATTTAAAGAGATAAGCGGCGGAACCCATTCCGGAGGAGCCGGTCAATAAATTAGGCTGACACCAAAACTCAAATTGATGATTGAATAAAAAAAACCGGCAGAAAAAATTTCCGCCGGTTTTTTATTCAATCACAATCGATTTATTTATCACATTTATACAACTTTATTTCAATGGCTTAACCCGGATATTACGGAATTTCACTTCCGACCCATGTCCAAGAAAAGCAATATGACCCGTTTTATTGAAAAGGCCCGGGTGATTTCGCTTATCAGCCGTCCCATTTCCTCCTGCCTCGCGAATATTACCATCCAATATCACTTCTCCATTGAGAATAATCCGGAGATGATCTCCTTTGGCTATGACTTCCTGCGTATTCCATTCACCCGTCTCTTTCAGGAATCCCCGTTTAGCAGGAATCACACCATAAACGGATCCATGATATTGATACTCTTTCAGCGTGCTATATACCGGAGCTTCATTATCCAGAATCTGCAATTCCATACCGACATAAGCAGCATCACCTTTCATCGGTGTTCGGATACCCAAGCCATTATTGGCACCCGGTGTCAATTGAAATTCAAAGCGGAAAACAAAATCATCATATTCTTCTTTGGTGTACAGATTACCTCCACCTTTGTTTTGCGGATAAAGTGCGATACATCCATCCTCGACGATATAATCCTGCGTATTTCCGGTCCAGTTGATCATAGAAGTCCCATCAAACAAAACCCGGAATCCCTCTTTCTTCTCCTGATCGGATAAAACAAATGGTTCGCTCCGTGGAATCTCTCTCAAATAGATATCGCGGTAAGCTACCCGGCTCCCGTGAGCCTGAAGTTCAATCTGCTCAAGCATCGGTACCGGCAAGTTCCGATCCCAGTAATTTTCAAGGATCACATTATTAACAACTTGTTCCCCGTTAAGCCAGACAGACACACGTTCCCCTTTCATCCGAATAAAGAAACTATTCCATTCTCCTAATTTATTATCAGCTACCTTGGCCGGTGTACTTATATTTTTCTGATTGTTATACAAACCTCCGGAACCTACCTGTGCACCTACATTTACGCGCGAAGTATCCCACATCTGCACTTGCGGAGTTCCGCGCAAATAAATACCCGCATCAGGTTCCGGACCATTGCTGTCAAGACACCAATCAACATACATTTCAAAATCTCCGTAAGGACGGTCTGTGCAAATATTGTCTCCGTTGCCGGTAAAAACAAGCATTCCGTCTTCAACCTGCCAACTCGAACGCATCGCCTCATCAGCTGTTTGCTGCGATTTTTTCAATTGAGCCGGAGTCATTTTCGATCGTGTCAACGGATTGCCTACAAGACCTTTCCATCCGGTCAAATCTTTACCATTAAACAGGGATACGAATCCTCTCTTATTTTTGTTTTCTGCAAGGTATTTATCGATCGCTTGCTGTTGATAACCTTTATCCGGATTATCAAGCAAAGACGAAACCTGTCGCAACAAAGCATTCACCTCTTCTCCGGCATATTCTGGATGATTCAAAGCGATATTCATAACAGACTGACATGCCTCTTCACGCAAATCCGCATCATTCAGATAATCCGCAGCTACAAAAATAGCCGGATAAACATCCGTTTTACGTAGTTGTTGAAGCACCTTGCGTCTCTGTTCGTTCGTTTTGGCTACAGACAAGGCTTTACGAAGAAAAATCAATTTCTTTTCTTTGGTGAAAGCCGACTTATTCACTTTGCTGACATAAGCATCCCAGGCACGAGCTGCATGACTTTCATAATTAGCATCCGAACACAATGTATATAAAGGCTCCAGTGCATCCGTATTGTCCCATTCACACAACGCTTCAATTGCCGCCATCTGCGTTTGGCCTTCGGTTTGCATTCCCTTTTCAACCAATGCCAGCGCTTTCGGACCCGGAACGGCAGTCAAAAGGCGGAAATAACGGGACAACTCTTTAGAATCGGACGAATTCATCTTATTTTGAACAGTAACGAACCGCTGATCCGAAGGAACACCTTTCAAAGCATTAATCAGGGCAACCTGAATATTTTTAACATCCTGAGAAGGTACTGCATGAAGCATTGAAAAAAGATCAGGAATATGTGTCGGCGTTACGACATGGCGTAACTGCGACAGAGCAGCCTGACGTACTGTCGGATTTTCGTCTCCACACGATGCAAAAAAGGATTGCGTAAATCCGGTATCTTTTTTGCTCCCCACCAACGACAGAATAGCCGCACGCCCTTCCGGATTAGCATCCGGAAGTAAACGCATCAGTGGTTCGCTGATATTTCCCTGAGTATAAGACAGCACTTCCTTTGCAAGACCGATTTGTCGTGAAGTACCCGATTTAACCAGATCAGACAAAGAAGCAATCGCCCCTTCTCCTCCAATCAAACCAATCGTACGAATGGCAGATTCGGCTACCTCCTCGGATGGGTCGTTAACATAAGGAGTAATGAAAGACAAACCTGTCTCCAATTTATTTACGGCCGCCCAATTAAAAATATCCGCTCGTGTTTCATTATCTGCCCGACGTATTTTTTTCAATATGGCATTCGTAGTCTTAGGTTCCGAAATGGTTACCGGCTGTTGCAAAGCTGCATTCCTCAAAGCCCGATCCTGGCTTTCGATCGCGCGAAGCACATTCGCCGACAATGCATTCGGTTCAGCCACAGACTGAAGAGAAAAAGCTGCACATAGCAATCCGGAATCGTTCTTTTTCTCCGCCTGTTTGATCAATTCAGAAGCAACCTTTCGCACCGCCTTTGCATTTCCGGCTAAGGCAATTCGTTCACATAGCAGCAACAATGCGGCAGTTTCCGCATCTCTATCATATGTGAAGTTTTTATCCTTTGCCGCCTGCTTCAAGATCGGCAGTGACTTTTCCGAGCCACATGCCGCCAGTGCTGCATATACCACGTTCCGATCTGATTCTGGCATAGAAATCAAACTATTGATTAGTAATTCTTCCGAAGGCTCATACTGCATTTCAGCAAGAGAGGCAATGAGATATTTCATTTGTTTCGGCTTGGCCTGTGCAAGAGCATCATTCAGAGCCTTTCCTGCTTTTGGAGTGTGGATGGCAGATAAAATCGCCGCCACATGCTGACCCAGGTTTTCATCCTGCAAATAAGCACTGAGTAAATCCACACAGGCATCATTACTGGTCAATTTCAATTGCTCCAGATAAAACGGAGCAACCTGTTCTCCACCCGAAGCTTTGACTTCACGAATAAAAGACTGTTGTAACTCCTGAGCAAATGCGCTCTGGTTATTCTGTGCTGCATAAACAGCCAGACTACTGAGTAAAAATTCAAGTTTAACCCGCATTTCACCCGTTGCAGTCCGGTAAAGAGAAGTAAGCTCCTGCAGTCCCTCCGTTCCGGTTAGCGCCAACTCCTCTATCAATTTACTATATGCAGGTGAATTTTGAGCCGGGGTAACCGCAATCGCATCGATCACTTTGGTTTTTACCGTACGCCCGGCATCCAATTGAGCTGAAATCATGCCGACGGTGGCAAGCATGAATCCGATGGTAAGAAATATTTTCTTCATGTAACAGTTCGTTTTAAGGTAATGTGTTTAAATACTCCAGGGTCCGCGCATCGGCGGATCAATGAGACGGTTTGCTGCTTCGTCATTAATAAATTCCTGCTTAACGGGATCGAATTCAAGCGTTCTGTTCAAACGCAAAGCGATGATACCCAAATTAACCAGCGTACACGAACGATGTCCGTTCATTTCATTAAGAGCAAACTTTTTGCGGGTCTTCACACACTCGATGAAATCCGTGTTTTGCGGAGCCGGGTCAGGAAAAGCAGCCAGTTTTCGTTCCCAGTCAGGGATATCACACACAAAATTTTTATAAACATTTCCCTGAGGGCCTGCTATATATGGTGTATTCGGATCTCCATAATCCTCACCCCATAAAACGATCTGACAACCATCCGCATATGTATAGGTGATCGAACGCCAGGTTCCAACCGCATCATGATGTTGTTGCGGAGCATCCACCTCGATTTTTACCGGGCTCGTATTATCCTTACCCAAAATATACTGTACAGGATCGATATAATGCTGTCCCATATCACCTAATCCACCACCATCATAATCCCAATAGCCCCTGAAGGTCGAATGCACACGATGTGGATTGTAAGGTTTATAAGGTGCCGGTCCGAGCCACATATCGTAATCAAGTTCAGTCGGCACCGGAGCCGGATCAAGCGATTCCTTTCCTACCCAGAAGAATTTCCAGTTGAAACCGGTATGTTTACTGATCGTCACCTTTAAGGGCCAGCCCAACATTCCGCTGTCGACAAGCTTTTTCAACGGTTTTACCGGAGTCCCTAATCCATAAAAAGGATCTGCGAATCGAAACCATGTATTCAGCCGAAAAATACGTCCATAATGATTGATGGCCTCTTCAACCCGTTTTCCCTCTCCGATCGTACGCGTCATGGGCTTCTCACACCAGATATCTTTTCCTGCACGGGCTGCTTCTACAGCCATGATTCCATGCCAGTGAGGCGGTGTTGCGATATGAACGATATCGACATTGGCATCCTTGATCAAATCCCGAAAATCATGGTATTGGGATATTTTTTCATTAACCAAGCGAGCTCCGCGTTGTAAGTGATTTTTATCCACATCACAAATTGCAACCAGACGTGTGCCTCCGTAGGTAAGATGACCTCGTCCCATACCTCCGGTACCGATAATACCCTTGGTCAGCTGATCACTCGGAGCAACGAATCCTCGCCCTAATACATGACGGGGAACCACAGTGAACGCTGCAATCCCGGCCATCGATTTGATAAAATCTCTTCTGTTTGTTTTCATGTTTATCTATTTAAGCAACTCTTATTTAATGTGACATTCTAATATCAGATACAGAAAAAACTTAGCCCGAAAAAAGGCTTTAATATGAAATATAAAAATACAAGAAAGAGAAATGCGAATTTAATTTTAATTGTCAATTAATAAAAGTTTATCAAAATAATATTCTCAACAAAAAAATTAAAATGAAAAACAATATAGAAGAGGCAGCCACATATCGATCAATTCAGTAATTGACATACTCGATCAATCAATACATGGACAGCCATAAACAATCTGAAAAATACCGCAATTCAAATAGAATCAATTATTTAATAACAAAACTAACCGAATCCGTTTTATAAACGACATCATTGATGACCACCTTGCCGACAATCGGATTAAATGACAATTTATATTTCATTTTAATTGGTTTCCCGATTGGCAAATCATTCAATTTAACGATTAGATTCTCTTTTACTTTCTGGCTCTCTGTTCCGGACACCTCCTGATCCTCATAGCTATAAACATATTCGATATCACCGGTATATTTGAGCGATAAATGCTTATACAAATATTGCCAGTTGAAAGTCGTTACATTGCCCGATGTTGAAATCACCGGCTTACTAACAACCAAGCGTTCGATGTATTTTTCACTTACAGGCTTTAGATCGATCGACGAAGGAATGGATTTGTTGCCAAATGCATCGATTGTAAACACCTTGAAATTATAACTACTCTCGCTTGTCAATTCTTTAATCTCTAACTGATCGGTCAATGGTGCGGTATAAACACCACCCTCACTATCTTCGATTAAGATACTTTTAGCCCGTGAATCATTCGGCAACTTCCAGGTAAGGAAAACCCGTTCGTAACCGACTTCTCCTTTCAGATCCGACACCCTACTCGAATAGACTTTTTCAGGTAGAAACTCCTTGAAATTACTGTCAAAATCATT
Organism: Bacteroidales bacterium; assembly: GCA_051646395.1. Classification (GTDB taxonomy): domain Bacteria; phylum Bacteroidota; class Bacteroidia; order Bacteroidales; family JAUNSR01; genus JAUNSR01. The sequence goes on along the minus strand of JBOFCW010000065.1, from coordinate 59 downwards.
GCAACTGACGAATAAACCGCAGATACCCATCAACAGGGCATTTATATATTTTGAAACAT
>JBOFCW010000063.1:0-10141 GCA_051646395.1 Bacteroidales bacterium | reverse complement strand
GGCAGTATTTCTTTTGGTACCAACCCGAATCCAAAAAAGTAATTCAACAATCGCTCAAAAGGATGAATCGTCCGGACTTACTAAAAAAACTTTATTCCGGATCTGATCCATTTGCTTCAGGTAAAACTGTAACATCCAGCCGTATAGATCGAGACAGGATGCGAAATAATAAAAAACGAAACTGATTTATTGCTGATAATATTGTATCAGTCGCAGAAGTTGAAAAACAGTGCGACTGATATTTTTTTGTGCATACTCTTTTTGCATCGCTGTTTCCAGCGATACTGGCGCAGACTGAATCGACACTACCGATAAAAAAACAGTATCTATCAGTACATCACTATCTTGTAAAGAACCACAAATACCGATAACCGGGATTGCCTGCTTTTGTGCAACTCTTAAAACTCCAACTGGAGCCTTACCCATACATGTCTGCGCATCCATTCTGCCCTCTCCTGTAATGATCAGGTCTGCACCTTGAATCCGATTATTAAAATCAATGGCATCTAAAACCATCCCGATCCCCGGCACTAATTCACCGTTCAGAAAAGCGACAAAAGCACCTCCCAAACCGCCGGCAGCTCCGGCTCCAGGCATCGTTGATATATCTAGATCATATATAGACTTTATCAGGTTTGCAAAATCGACTAATCCTTTATCCAATGCCTCAATCATCATGTCGTCGGCACCTTTTTGCCGGCTATAGATCCACGCTGCACCATTCATACCATAAAAGGGATTATTTACGTCACACGCAATCTTAAACTCACAATCTTTAAGCAGAGGTACCACAGTCTTAGTTTCGACGGTCTTTATCCGGGATAAAATTTGGCCGCCATCCGTAAGTTCATTTCCAGATTCGTCTTTAAACACAAACCCCAGAGCCCGCAACATACCGGATCCTGCATCATTCGTTGCACTTCCACCGATTCCGATTAAAAAACTCCTGCATCCTTTTTTAATAGCATCCAGAATCAATTCACCCGTCCCATAAGTAGTCGCAATCCAAGGATTTCTTTCACTAGGACTCAACAAGGGCAAACCGCTTGCTGTAGCCATTTCTATTACAGCCGTGCGCCCGTCTCCTAAAATTCCGTATGAAGCATCTATTTCGCGCATCAGCGGATCATGAACCCTACACGTTATGCGGCGACCGTTAGTCGATTCGATAATTGCATCAACTGTCCCCTCTCCTCCATCAGCAATGGGTATTTTCACGACCTCGCATCGGGGGAATAGAAGTTTGATAGCACTTTCTGCCGAATCGGCTATCTCGAGCGAAGAAAGGGAACCTTTAAAAGAATCGGCTGCAATAACAATTTTTTTCATAGTATAAGGATATATTGTTTTTCAAAATATTCACATAACTCAGAACCAAATATAAATAAAAATGAAGATAGACTACCTTTGAAACTCTTTCTAATTTATGGGTATCCCCAAAATGGATAAAAATCAGATAGGGTATTTCGTAAACCAATCATTAATCGGCTTTGTTTAAATGTAAAAGATGATTGTATTATGATAACATGGAAAAACATCCTGGAGTATGCTCAGCACGAAAACCCAGAGCCTCCCAGACTCTCTGAACGTACAAACGAAGAGTGGAAAAAAATCCTTCCACCCGATGTTTATCGTATAACACGGGAGAAAGGGACTGAACCATCAGGAACAGACTTATCCTGTTCCAGAATTGAACCAGGTATTTACACTTGTGCTTGTTGTGACAACCTTTTGTTTAATGCGAATGAAAAATTCAATTCGCATACCGGATGGCCCAGCTTCACCCAACCAGTGACTCCGAATGCAATCGGATATGCAATAGACCTATCTTATGGAATGGAGCGAATAGAGGCAGTATGCAATGTATGCAAGGCGCATCTGGGACATGTTTTTCCGGATGGACCTGCTCCTTCTGGCTTACGATATTGCATGAATTCTAAAGCTCTCGTTAAACATGAAAATCCGGATGGTTACATTGCAACGGCAGTATTTGGAGGTGGATGTTTCTGGTGCACAGAAGCGATTTTCAAACAAATCAACGGAGTTATAAAAGTAGAGCCTGGTTATGCAGGTGGAATGACTGAAAACCCTTCATATCACGAAGTTTGCAATCAAACTACGGGCCATGCCGAAGTTATCAGAATCACTTACGAGCCTCAACTAATCAGTTTTGAGGAATTAATCCGGATTCATCTCGAAACACACGACCCCACCACAATCAATCAACAGGGAAATGATAAAGGCACTCAATATCGATCTGTGATTTTTTATAATTCAGAAAAAGAAAAGTCTCAGGCAATAGAGGTTATAAATCACATGGGCGGAATTTTTGAGGATTCGATAGTTACTGAAATTTTGCCAATAGGAAAATTTTATCCAGCCGAAGAGTATCACCATGATTATTATGCCCATCACGAAAAAGAACCCTATTGTCAATTTGTAATCAAACCCAAAATAGAGAAGTTAGCCAGACAAAAAATCAAATGGCAAGCAGACAAGAAACGTTAAAATCGCAAAAGCACGACTTTTGAAAAGATCGCTTAACAAAGCCTTTATAAATAAATTATGCGATCAGTTAAAATCTTTGTAGATTTGAATCAGAAATAATTTCAAGTCTATGAAGAAATCCCTAGAATCATTAATGATGGCTGCTACTATATCCATAGGAGCTTGTAGCCCGCAAGCTGAACACAAAGAAGAAACAGGCGATGTAATCGGAAAAAGTGAAATCCGAATTGAAAACGGATTGATGACAGCAGAAGTACTGCAAAGTTTCGGCCGGGTCGGAGACGTAAAATTATCACCGGATCTGACTAAAATCCTTTATAGTGTAACCTATGTAAATGTTCCGCAAAATAAAAGCAACAAAGAATTGTTTTTGATAAACACTGACGGTTCGGACAATACAAGAATTACTACATCTGCAAAAAGCGAAAACAATCCGGTATGGCTTGATGGAGGTAAAAGGATAGCCTTCCTAACTTCTCAAAGTGGAACTTCACAGATGTGGGTAATGAATGCCGACGGTTCCGGTCGCAAGCAGATCAGCAATTACGAAGGAGGGATAGATGGCTTTCTGTTTTCTCCGGACCAGAAAAAAGTTCTTTTCTATTCGAATATCAAATACGGCAGAACCGTTAAAGATTTGTACCCGGATTTGGATAAGGCCACCGGAGCAATCTATGATGATGTCATGTATAAACATTGGGATGAATGGGTAAAAACCGTTCCTCACCCTTATATAGCAGAATTCACGGGCTCATCTTTGAAAAATATTTGCGACATCATGCCTGAGGAGCCATTTGAATGTCCAATGAAACCTTTCGGAGGTGTTGACGATTTTGCATGGAGTCCGGACAGCAAAAAACTGGTTTATACCTGTCGTAAAAAAACAGGTCTCGCTTATTCTATTTCTACAAATTCCGATTTGTACCTTTATGATTTAGAGAATAAATCTACAATCAATCTGACAGAAGGAATGATGGGATATGACACGGCTCCTGCTTTTTCCGCCGATGGTTCAAAACTGGCATGGAAAAGCATGGAGAGAGATGGCTACGAGTCAGATCAGATTCGTTTGTACATGATGGATATGAACACCGGTAAAAAAAACTACCTGACTTCTGATTTTGACAATAATGTTGAAGGTTTTATCTGGGCTTCTGATAATAAAACAATCTATTTTCTTGCAGTAAAAGAAGCAACAGAGCAAATTTTCAGAATGGATATCCTTAGTCGCACAATCGAACAAATCACAACCGGAGATTACGATTATGCTTCTTTGGCCTTGGCGAATGATAATTTGATTGTCATGCGTCACTCAATGTCAGCTCCTAATGAAATTTATTCAGTTGAAACTTCGACAAAAATCGTAACGCAACTCACATCGGAAAATAACCACATACTGGATCAGTTAAAGCTGGGTAAAGTAGAAAAGCGTTGGATCAAAACAACCGACGGAAAGGAAATGCTTACGTGGGTAATGCTTCCGTCCGATTTCGATCCAAATAAAAAATATCCAGCTCTTCTCTATTGTCAGGGTGGCCCACAAAGTGCAGTAAGTCAATTTTGGTCATACCGCTGGAATATACAAATGATGGCAGCAAATGGTTATGTTGTGGTTTTACCGAATCGTCGTGGGGTACCCGGTTTCGGGCAGGCCTGGAACGAACAGATCAGTGGCGATTACGGTGGACAAAATATGAAAGATTACATGAGTGCTATCAATAGCGTAAAACAGGAACCGTGGGTAGACGAAGAAAGACTCGGAGCAATTGGTGCAAGCTATGGCGGATTCTCTGTTTACTGGCTAGCCGGTAATCACAACAAAACCTTTAAAACATTCATCTCTCATGCCGGCATTTTCAACCTGGAAGCACAATACCTTGAAACAGAAGAACTTTGGTTTGCAAACTGGGATATGGGTGGTAATTTCTGGAATGAAAACAATCAGGTAGCACAAAGAACATACGCAAACTCACCTCATCGTTTTGTGCAAAACTGGGATACACCGATCCTTGTAACTCATGGTGAATTAGATTACCGGATTCTGGCCTCACAGGGAATGATGGCTTTTAATGCGGCCGTCATCAAGGGTATCCCTGCAGAAATGCTTGTTTTCCCAGATGAAAATCATTGGATTATGCAACCCCAAAATGGTGTTTTATGGCAAAGAGTCTTCTTCCGATGGTTAGACCGTTGGTTGAAAGAAGACAACAACACTAAACAAAAATAAGCTAAACAAGAAATCGGCTGTCTAATATAATTTTTAGACAGCCGATTTCTTGTTTAAAATGGATAACCAATGGCCAGGTGATATCCCAGATTTTTCCATACATCTTTGATATTGTAATAACCCTTCTTTCCTGTGTCGTAAGGTGCGTGAATGGGAACACCTACATCAAAACGTAAAACAATATAAGTTATATCAAAACGTAATCCGGCTCCAGTTCCCAAAGCAATTTGCTTGGCAAAACTTTTTCCGGTAAATTCTCCCCCAGGTCTTTTATCGTCCTTTTTAAGTAACCATACATTTCCTGCATCGACAAAAACAGCTCCGTACAAACTTCTAATAAGAGGGAAACGATATTCAATATTTGCTTCCAGCTTTAGATTCCCCGTTTGGTCCAAATACGAATAGAGCGCATTAGGTGCCGGATGAAAACTACCCGGTCCAATAGAACGGACACCAAATGCACGAATACTATTGGCACCTCCAATAAAGAATTGTTCACTATATGGAGCGACCTCAGAATTAAGATATGGCTTCAATACCCCTGCTAAAAATCGGCTGGCAATCATTTGTCTATGTGGCAACTGGTAATAATAGCGTATTTCACTCGAAAGTTTGATAAATTGTGAAAAAGGACGTCCGAACACGGTCTTCTTTTTATCCTTATTACCAAACAAAGACATCGCTCCATATATTATGTTTCCCGCTTGCGTAATGGATGTTTGCCACCACAAATGATTTTTTATCGTAGTAACCGAGCTATTGTCATATGTATAAGTATAACCCATAGAAGGAATAAACTGGTTTTCAAAACTCAATTCCAATGCTTTATTTTCATTCATAACACTATCGAAGGCTCCGGTTTTTTTTAACAGATAACTATAGGTCAGACTAAAGGGTGTAACCGTGTGGGTACTAACCTGAGAAGATTTGAAATCATAATTACCAGAACCACCCAACGTAAGCAGACGAAAAAAACCAGCTCGGCTCAAAATATTCGCATTCATCTTTAACGTAGTCGTAGCCGGAAACTTGAAGTCACGATGCATAAAATGGGGCGCGATCAAGCGAGGAAAAACCAAGCTACTTGTAGCTCCAAGCTCATAAGAGTTGATCAGATTATTTCCTTTGGCATTTTTAGCACCTGCACCTGTTTGCCACTCGTAGGAACCACTTAACTGCGTATTTAAAATCTCTCCTCCACGAAATACATTTCTTCTCGTTATGCCAAAAATCATCCCGGGACCAGTCTGGTCATTTGATTTTGTGGTTACATTTAGCTCTATCTCCGCATCGATCGGTAATTCCAACGTCGTATTAATCAAAACATTCAGACTATCAATCTGATGAAGAGTATCCATCGGCGTATAGTTCATTTCAACAAACTTGAATGTATTTAGCCTGTTTAAGCGACCCTGAGTAGCATCGGCTGCATTTTGTGAATATAGATCACCTTCTTTAAATGCCAAAGCCCGACGCAGTACCCCCGGACGAACCGGTACTTTATACCGATAGAAAACGCCCATATTTTTAAAAAATAACGTATCAGTAGGAGGTCGTCCATAACTGTTATTAATTGAATAATCAATTTTTCCGATACGCCAGGGTTTTAGCAAAGGTTTGGGCAAATCTGTATTGGGAATGATTCGCAAAGCAATCTCATGATCACCTCCTGTACTATCAGCCAGGTAAGATATGAAATCAGGGCGAAAATAATAATAACCCTGATTTCTCAAAAAATCACTTATACGTGTGCGCTCATCCTCCAATGCGTTTACATTGAAAATTTGGCCAGGCTTTAGCTTGCTATCGCCAGAAATCGCAATGATAATACTATCTGAAGGTGTTTCAGCACGCATATATTCAATCGATTTGTAACGATATGGTTCATTAAAATCCGCGATATATGAAATTTGGGCTTTTTTTGGGTTTTTCTCATCAGGAATTATTTCATAACTTACTTTTCCATTAAAATAACCATTATCATCCATCAGCGTTTCAGCCGCTTTCGCCCTGACAGCTGGATCTACCTTTGAAATAAGAACAGGATCAGCTGCGAGTTTATCAAACAACCATTTTTTGAATCCTTTCTTTTTATCGGTCTTTAACCAGTTATACATCCATAAGCCAAAGGGTATTGGTATATGAATGCCCAAAACAGTATTATTGGGATCAACTTTTAAGGTTTGCTCAACCTGAGATTTTGCCTGGGGATCAATCTCTTGCCCCGAAGGCGCAAGAAGTTCTAAATTTTTGATCCCGGTATATAACACTTCGCCCTGAGGTAATTTTTTTGTAGTGGAACAACTACAAATTAAAATTACAATTGCCAGCAAACAGGAAATAATTCTATAATGTTTGAATTCTTTCATTTTGTCACGTTTTTACTATTAACCTTAGAGTCTGTTTCTCTCTCCGTTTCTTTCGGTTTAAGAAGATCTTCATTTTGCTCTATGCTCAACTCTTCTTGTGGTTCTTGTTCAATAGCACGTTGTCTGCGCTTTTCATTAAAGATAAATAATTGACGAACCTTCCTGACCCGACGCTTGAGAACAGCACCTATTCCGGTCTCAATAACTTGTCCCTCTAACACACTTTCATAATCTGTTTGATGAAACAGTTTCAAATAACGGGTACCTGTTTTGTCCAGCATATATTCGAGAGTAACGTCATCGATAAAATTCTGCTGCTGATCTGCCGTCGCATCTTGTCCTGAAGAAACGCTCCCACCTACAACAATTCTAAAACGGTCATTAAAGAGTGTTTTTGAAAAACGAAAAGAATAATCTGTTCGTTTTCCAGTAGATTGACCTTCTGCCCCATACTGATCGTACGTATCGATCCCAACACTCAGATCTACTCCCTTAAGCATACTTCCGGCAAATGAATTGATCTCTTTCTGAATAAAAGCATTCAATGCATTGTTGGCATTCGCTTTTGAAGTTGTACCCGGTCCCGAATAGGATTGAGTAATAATCAGATTCATTGCCTGTCGGGATCTTTCCTCAGGAGTCATCTGCGCAATCTGATTCTGAATAGACATGTCGTCCGGAGCCTGCAATGTAAACACGATATTCAGATTATCCAATCTATTTTTAATCTCAATCATTGGCTCAAATACGACAACACGTGAACCCTTTCCTTCTTCTGTTACAGTAGAACGAATTGTTTCAGAAGCAGTAATATTGATATATGGATCCATTAATTTACCACTCCATTCAACATAACTACCACTCTGAATATTAAATGTTTTGGCCACAGGTAAAATCGGGAGATTATATCTGACAAAACCACCAGACAAACTATACCTTCCGCTAAGATCGGTTTCACCCATAGGCGTAATTTTGAATGCCAGATCTCCTCCACCCTGAAGTTCTACCCGATCATCTCCATTTGAAGACAAATCAATCCCAACCTGAACTGTCGGCGCAATATTTATTGTTACCAACATATTAATGCCCGATAAGGAAGTTTGGTTTACCGGCAGTTTATAGTTTGAGTCGATCGTATCATTGAAAGAGGTAAAAGTAACCAGACTAGAAACTCGATTTTGTGCAGAAACCGGAGAATCCAACATTACATAGTTTACATTTGTACCTGTGAGCAGATTGATTCCTCCCCTTATCTTAAGCAGATTAACAGGCCCGGTAACTGTTGTGTTGACATTCATCATCAAACGACCATATATCATTTGATTCTTTTGTTTTTGCACATTTAATAACTCAACATTATCCCCGGTTATGCGCAAGTCTGCTATCATTTTATTGAAATCTGTAAAATTAAAAGCACCATTAACAATCAACGGATTCTTATTATATGCCAGAATATGATAATTATTAAAACGCAAGGTGTTATTTTCGATTACCAGAGGTTTCTGGTCAAAATGATAGGTAGCATTCGCATAAGCTATATTTACGGCTGCAGTATCAAGATCTATTTTCCCATTAATAAACGGAGCATCGTGAACCTTCTCGAAGGTAATTTCTCCGGAAGCATCGCCTGTAAGGGATGCCATCGCTTCTGGAATAAACGGGTCAGCTAATTTTAATGGCAATTCATATAAAAACACATGTGCAGACATACCAATCGTATCTTTGGGAATCATATTTAAATCGGCTTCCATTATCTTACGGTGGTCCAGATTTATAGCTGCATAAGCCCATTGGCCGGCGAGTTTTGATGATTCATAATTGACATCAAGCGCCAGGTTCCCCATACTTCTTTTATTGTAATTCAAACTATCCAGATTAACTGTACCGTTAGCATCCATCTGATCCTTATCAAAAGAAACATGCATCGCCGCATTAAACATTCCTGAAAAAGGAGGTAAATCTGGTAAAACTTCTGAAATTTGAGATATTTCGAAATGCGATAATTTTACATCCAAATCACTTTTACCTTCAGCCAAAAGCGTATCTCTTGACGTTAACAACAACTGCATTCCCTTCTCTCCTGTTAATTGAAAATCCGCCACCAGATGCTTATCCGCCGTGATTGAAATATAGTTATTTGGATTTACATTCCATTTTCGATAAAGTATGATCGGATCATATGGCTCCATATGAAGAGTTAGCGCATTCTTGGCAACTTGCATATTAAGACCTAAATCCAATCCAATTTTATCATTTCCATTCTTATACAATAGATCTATTGAGATTTTATTTTTCTCTAAAAGACCAGAAGCATAAGCGTTGAAAGCCTTTAATGGATTTTTATTTTTACTTACACCTGTAATTCGGTAATCTATTTCATCTTCTTTCTGAACGATACTCAGGTCAACCGTATTAACCAAAAAAGTATCTTTTCGCAAGTCTGTCACATTTCCTCCGATTCGAAAACCAGATTCTTTATCACAGGCCAGAAGCAAATCAGCTTTTTTGAATTGCAAACCAGTAGATTTAAAATATCCATAAAACGCATTTTGAGTACCGGCTTCAACTTGCAAAATCATTTCAGGCAAGATCTTTTGAAGCTGCTGAATATCAACATAACGATCCTTCATTTGCAATTTAACTGACTCCTGAACTTGTTTTACAGCTTCAAGCAAAGCATCTAATCCCGATGCTGCCTGATAAAGAATATCCAGATCTCCATTTTTAACGGACAATATCGTTGAATCTTTATCAATATCTGTATTGATCGCCAGATTGCCCAGTTTATTTAAAACACCACGATCTCTTAAACCCATATTATTCACATCAAGATTCAACTGATATATATCCTTAAGATTTGAATTGGCATCGGCATTTATCTGCGCACTGACGACTGTTTCTGTATCCGTAAGTTGTAAATTATATAAATCGATTCGCTGCAAATCGGCATTAAGTTTGGCTGTAACATTGTTTTTCGAAAGAATGCCCTCCAAATCCATCCCTAACTTTAAAATAGTATCCGCGCCTGTTAATTTCA
>JBOFCW010000057.1:0-3691 GCA_051646395.1 Bacteroidales bacterium | reverse complement strand
CACTTCGTGGTAATAATTCACCTCTTTATGTAATCGACGGCAACATTATTTCCAGCTTGGGAGAAACAAACAATCCGATGAGTCAGGGCACAAGCGGGGGAAATTCGCGCATCGACGAACAAAATCCGCTGGCTTCAATCAGCCCGCAAGATATCGAGAGCATTGAAATTCTGAAAGACGCCTCGGCGACAGCCATTTACGGATCTCAGGGTGCCAATGGGGTCATTCTCATCACGACGAAACAAGGCAAAACAGGGAAACCGGCTATTACGGTAAGCGCCAATATGACCTTGTCGAAAATGGCAAGAGAAATTGATATGCTGAATGCTTACGAATACGTCGATTTCCGGAATGCACCCGAATTTCTGAAAGACGGCACGCCGTTTTCAATCGACGGCTACACGCCTGTAAACTGGCAGAGGGAATCGACTCAGCTGGCCGTATCGCAAAACTACCGCGCAAGCATGAGCGGAAAAAGCAATAAGACCGCGTATTATCTGGCTACCGGATTTTCTGACATGGAAGGCGTGATCCGGAATACGGGAGTGAATAAATTTGATATTCGTCTGAATCTGGATCAGGAAATCAACAATTACATCAAACTGAAAAGCAATACTTCTTTCAGCAGCATCAATACATCGATGACTTCCGGAACAGACAAGCTGGCAAATACCCGCACAAGCATTGTGCGCCACATGATCTCATTCAAACCACTGAAAGGAATGAGTGACAATTACATGGAATATGATGAAGATGTGACTTCTCCTGAAGCATGGTTTACTGATTATGATGATGATAGCGAAGAAAATTTATTCAACACGAATCTGTCATTGGATATCAAAGCCAATAAATGGCTGAGCTTCCGCGTAAAAGGAGGACTGATACAGAAAACCAAATCGCGCGACATGTGGTTCGGAAAGCTGACTTCCGTAGGAGCGCAAACCAACGGAAAAGCCGGTGTCGCAAATCTGCGTACACGATCGTACAATACGGAAGCTCTTGCCTTGTTCAACCATCGTTTCAATTCGAAACACACGTTCAACGGGACGGCGGGTATTACATACGACAAAAAGAATGTCTTGCAATCATCCATGACCGGAGAGGATTTCTTTACCGAAGATCTTCGCGCAGATGGTATCTCGCAGGCTGCGAAACAATACCCTTATCAGTATAACAAAACCGGAGAACAGTTATTTTCAGTCCTTGCCCGCGCGGTTTACAACTACGGCGATCGCTACGTTATGACGGCGACTTTCAGAGCCGACGGATCGAGCAAATTCGACAAAAGCAACCGCTTCAGTTATTTCCCGTCGTTCGCTGGGGCATGGCGCATCAATCAGGAATCATTCATGAGAGATGTAAAACAGATTTCCAATCTGAAATTACGCCTGGGTTGGGGACAAGTGGGTAATCAGGCCGTATCCCCGTATCAGACGATGGACAGCTACCTGACAGTAGGTAATGCAAAACCCGACGGGAGTCTTGAGCCGGGTATCGTTCCTGCACGTATTGCGAATCCGGACCTGAAATGGGAAACTTCCGAACAATATAATGCAGGTTTCGATTTGGGATTATTCGATCAGCGGCTGAACCTGACATTCGACGCTTATCTCAAAGATACCAAAGACCTGTTGCAACAAATCGCTTTGCCGACTTCGAGCGGATACAGTTCCATGTGGATCAATAACGGAAAAATACAAAACAAAGGAATCGAGATAGCTATCGACGCATATCCGTACTCGACGAAAGACTGGAGTTGGAATATCGGAGGAAACATCTCCTTCAGTAAAAATACGATCAAAGAACTGGGTATGGCTCCGGCAAACTTTGGGATGCTTCATGATCAACGTGGCTACTGGGGTGAGAACGTCGGTAACAACACCTTCACGAAGTTTCCGGCGAATGTATTTCTTGTAGGGCAGTCAATCGGATTATTCATGGGATATCAGACAAACGGAATCCTTCAGGAATCGGAGTATAACAGCGACGAATACCGAAAAAGACCGTTAAAAATGAATGGTTCGGATTTGATACCGGGTGATATCCTTTATGTCGACCAAAACGGCGATGGCATAATCAATAACGAAGACCGTGTGATTCTCGGCAATCCGAATCCGGACTTCGTATATGCGATCAATACCTCCGTCAGATACAAAAACTGGACTTTGGATATGGCTTTCAACGGTGTGCAGGGAAATGAAATCATCAATGCCAACCTGATCGATGAAACAGACGTGAAAAATCCCAATAATAACGTTCGCAGGAATGCTTTCTATGAAGCATGGACTACTGAAAACAAAAGCAATTCCTATCCGCGACTGGGATATACTCCGCAAGGCGTATTGTGCGACCGCTTTATCGAAGACGGAAGTTATTTCAAGATGGCTCATATATCCGTTTCATATCTGCTGAAATTTAAAAAGACGAAAGCCATACAGTCGATAACATTTAATGCTACGGCAACCAATCTGTTTACAATCACGTCTTACAGCGGTTATGACCCGGATGTAAACACTTTCGCCAACGATGCGGATCGCATGGGAATAGACCTTGTGTCATATCCTTCGGCACGCAACTTTACATTCGGAATCATTGCTAATTTCTGATTTAAACCTGACTCAAATGAAAACACTAAAATACATCCTTTTCGGAGTGACAATTTTCGGAACAAACAGTTGCGACGATTTTCTGGTAGAGACTCCGCAAACGAATATTGCCAAAGACGGAGTTTACAATTCTGTCACTTCGGCTAAATCGGCTCTTGCCGGATGTTATGCCAAATGGGCAGACTACAACAATTTCGGATTCAATTATTTCCATGTCCTGAATGTTACCTCAGGAATGGGTGTAAGCATCAAACAGAATGATGTGAATCTGACGAGCATGAATATTTTACCGTCGGACGTAAACATGACGAACATGTATAACGGGACTTACGAAGTGATTCGGGTAGCCAATGATATCATCGACGGTATGCAGAACAGTACGATCGCAGATGAAAAAGAGAAAAATCGTATCTGGGGAGAAGCCTATTTCTCAAGAGCTGTCTGTTACTTCAATCTGGTTCGCTTGTTCGGAAAAGTATCGCTGGTTGTACAACCGGTAAAAAGTTATCAGGAAGCGCAAAAGCCCCGGGCTGCTATAGCGGACGTATATGGCCAGATCGTATCCGATTTGGAAAAGGCGTGGACGATGATGGCAGAACCGGGAAAAGGGGAGGCTGGTCATCCCCACCGATATGCGGCTAAAGCTCTGTTGGCGAAGGTTTATCTGACCATGGCCTCCGGACTGGAAGACCCGTCCTACTTTCAGAAAGCATATGATGCGGGAAAAGAAGTTTATGACGCAAAAGCATATCAGTTGGTACGCCCTTTCGCAGGACTTTTCGGAAGTGAAAATAAAAACAACATCGAATCGATTTTCGAAGTACAGTTTTCTTCTGCCGTGAATAGCGGGCGTACTACCGAAACAACATTCCCGGTAGGTCATGATCTGATGTCGAATATCATGACACAGGGTAAGTCATGGGGAAAGACCCGCCCTACTCCTCGCGCATTCGATCAGTTTGACGAAGGGGATCCCCGCCGGGAAGCATCTTTCGTATATTCAAACTATTCCAATATTTTCGAGACAAACGAAAAGAAAAAAATTATTCTTCTTTATCCGACAGCCAAAGCTGACGGAACGAAAA
>JBOFCW010000051.1:0-4567 GCA_051646395.1 Bacteroidales bacterium | reverse complement strand
AACACGACCGTGTTTTGATCGGCAAGAGCTACAATGCTCCATGGCAGGGTGGTTTCGGATCGTCTGTGAGCTACAAAGGTCTTTCTCTTTCAGCTCAGTTCAGTTGGGTATCCGGACGTTACATGATGAACAATGACCGTTTCTTCGATGAGAGTAACGGAACGTTTACAATGTACAACCAATCGACGAAACTGTTGGATCGTTGGCAGAAACCGGGTGATATCACAGAGATTCCCCGCCACGGTGTGTTAACTCAGATGGATTCGCATTTGCTTGAGGATGCTTCTTTCCTACGTTTGAAAAATCTGACTTTGGGATATGATCTTCCTTCAAAATGGTTGAAGAAAACAAAAATCATCGAACGCGTTCGTGTTTATGGTCAGGGACAGAACTTATTGACCTTTACCGGATTTACAGGAATGGATCCTGAGTCAAGCCAGAACGTATATGCGGCTACTTATCCGTTGGCGCGTCAGTTCTCGCTTGGTATCGAAGTTGCTTTCTAAAATAAACGACAAACCAAACAATGAAAAAATTTAAATTATATACACTTATCGCTCTGACATTCGGGATGACGGCGTGTGAGGATTTTCTTACGGAAATGCCTACAACTGCGATACCTGAGTCGGAAGCGATGACCACACTTGATGAATGTAATGAGGTGGTTTTGGGTATTTACAGCTGCTTCAAGAATCCGGCTTTATACAGCGGGATGTTGTCCCTTCAGGATATTCAGGCAGATTATGTATATGCCGCTTTAGGGTTTAATAATACATATGGTGAGATTTACCGCTGGGATATCCGTTCAACAACGTCGTATGTTGACGGTATTTATGCGGGGCTTTATCAGATTGCTTCTCGTTGTAACTTTTTCTTCGATTATAAACATCAGGTTGAAGATAAGTTGATTACAGAAACAGATAAAAGTACTTACAAACGCCGTTTGGGTGATGTGCATTTTGCACGTGCACTTGCTTATGCGGATCTGATCCGTTTGTATTGCGACGCATATGATCCGGCTAAAGCCGATGAGCAATTAGGTATTTCTCTGGCTGATAAATACGTTGGCGGTTTTCATATCGTACCACGTTCGAGCCTGAAAGCATCGTACGAGTTCGTGTTGGAAGACCTTGAAAAAGCAGAAGAGTATCTTGACCGAGAAGGAGCTGACACTCCTTATTTTACCAAAGGTGCGGTGTGGACTCTGAAAGCTCGTGTATATCTGTACATGCATGAATTTGAAAAGTCTGCAGAATATGCTAAAAAGGTAATGGATAAAAGCTATTACAAACTGGCAGATGCAACTTCTTACAGCAAAGTGGATCCGGAAACCGGAGGAAATCTTACGGCTTACGATTGGATGTGGCGTTGCGACGGAGGAGATGAAATTATCTGGAAAATCTCAATGAGTACAACCGATAAAGGTGGTAGTCTGGGTCGTCCCTTCCTAGGATATAACAGTGCGGCTTACTACCCCGATTATATCGTAGGTACTGATGTAATCGACCGATATGTATCCAACGATATGCGTTATTATGCTTATTTCGCTGAGATTAAAACAGGACATGGATACAATGCGACTTTGCTTAAAAAATATCGTGGTAACCCATATATCGATGCAGGAAACGGGAAGTATTTTGTGAATATGCCGAAAGTTTTGCGTTTGTCGGAAGTTTACCTGATTGCAGCCGAGGCTAATGCGATGGCAGGGAACCTGAAAGAGGGAAATGCAGCATTGAATGGTCTGCGTGCCAAACGTCTGAAAAATCATGGTAATCGCAATTACGATCAGGAGACTCTGATCAAAGAGATTCAGCAGGAGCGTTATTGTGAATTGATTATGGAAGGTTTCCGTTTGTCTGACCTGAAACGTTGGAAAATGGGCTTTCAGCGTACTCCTCAGAAAAACGTGCTTGACGGTCCGAACGAAAGTCGCTTAAAAGTTGCTGCTGACCGTGTTGAGTTTACCTGGCCGATTCCTCAGCATGAGATCGATGCCACGGGTGGTGTAGTTTTACCAAATCCAAGCAATAAGAACCAATAATAATCATCCTGTCCGCTTTTGTAAGGGAGCGGACAGAAAAAAATAAATAAGCAGATGAAAAAACAAAACCTGTATCCGCTTGTCCTTCTTATTCTTTTTATGGCCGCTTTTACCGGATGCCAGGAGGAGAAAACACTTTTCAGTGGGAATGACTATGTGATGTTTTCAGATACGCTGCATTATATGCCGGTTACGGAGAATGTTGAAAAAACATTCAAAGTTCACATCTCTACGACGAATGCGTCGAAAGAGGATCGCATTTTTGCAGTAGAATTGGTGATGAACAAATCAAATGCAATCGAAGGATATCATTTTGATCTTGTTTCGAATAATGTGATGATCAAAGCCGGCGAGTTATCTGGAGAGGTAGCTGTTAAAGGTTATTATGACAACATCGTTTACGGAGATAGCCTTGCTTTCACGTTACGTTTGTTGGCTCCTAAAGATCAGATCTGGGATATGTATGGTAAAGAAACAAATGTTTCTTTAATAAAGTGTATCCCTTTTTCTATCGACCGATTTGTAGGAAACATGAAGATGTTTGCTTCTTTCCCATTCAGTCAGGATGTAGTGAGCTTTTATGTGAAAAGTCAGAAGCTGAATGACAGTACGCTGATTGTGAAGAATGCGTTTTCAGGTAAATATGATCTGGAATTGCGTTTCAACAAGAACGATATAAATCCGTTCGAATCAGGTTTGGTTGTACCGGAACAAATCGCATTCACGGATGCGAATTACGGACAGGTTCGTACTTCTACCGTTGAAATGGCTCCTTCGTTTTACGTATCTCATCTAAGAACACTTTGTTTGTATATGGATATGTCTGTAGCTCAGGTCGGATCGTTCGGTGTTTATCAGTACATGTTCCAGTGGGTTACACAAGCTGAAGTCGATGCTGCAAACAACAGCACAGGGACTCCGTTTTTGATGAACAAAGAAGCGTTTGATTTCAGAAATATCAGTAAATAACTTTTCTATTACGATTGAGCTATGAAAATACAATATAACACGAAAAAAATATTTTTCTCTTTTGCAACAATGGCGTTACTTTCTGCAGTGGGCTGTTCTACTGATAACGAAGAAACCCTGTTGAAAGAAACTTCAAAAATAGAGATCAAGGATTTTTCTTTTGATGTAAATCAGGGAGATACTACTTTGAATTTCTTTGCAGGAGCAAATTGGCGTGCAACCTTGAGTACGACATCCTGGATTCAAATTGATCCTACTACAAAAGGAGGATCTAAGGGCGATTCAAAAGTGATTCTTTCATGGGATGCTCATACCGGAATCAAAGAACGCGAAGCGATTTTGACCATTGCCATCGATAATGAGAATCCGTATCAGATCAAGATTACGCAGCTACCCAATGAACCGATCGTTGTGGTTGATAAAAGCGAATCGTTATTGAAAATAGATACTAAAGCGGCAAATGGAAGAGGAGAATTCCGTGATACGCTGACTGTGAAGTCGAATGTGAAATGGACTGTAAAAGAGCTTGCAAACTGGTTCGAATATGAGGTCTTGGGAAGTATTGAACCTCAGGAGGGTGTGCCGACAACGATTCAAGTGGTTATCAAGGGGAATGCTTCAAAATATAATGCACCTGAAATGATCGGTGACTTCACAATCGGTAAGAACGCAGATGCAGCTCTGGACCAAAATATACAGGTAAAAGCAATCTCTGAATTAAAGGTCGTATCGGCCGATAATGAAACGGAGCCAGTTTCGAAAGTTTATCTGAATCATTCTCCTGAAGCCGGAGGTCGTTTCGTTGGACGTCTTCGCGTTATGTCGAATACGTCGTGGGCGATTACGGGAATGCCGGAATGGGCGTTCGCAAGCCGAATGGACAATCAGGATGGTTATGCTTCGTCTTTGATCACGAATCAGGTCGTTTCGTTTACGGTAAATGATGCGAATCTGGATACCGAAGGTAAACAGCAGACAATTGTGATCCGCGATGCAAAAACAGGATTAGAATCATCTGTCGAATTGATTTTCCCGGGTACCGGTAACGAGTATTTCGAGTGTAAACTGATGTTTCCTCCTGATTTCAAATTCGATGCATCCCGCTTCATGCTCCCTTCATGGGAACCGATTGAGAATGCTGTTTTGGAATGGGAGTTCGATGTGCTTTCAGCTCAGAATTACACGTCTCTTGATGATGCCCCTTACACAATTCATTTCGTTCATTTGATGAATGGATATTTCCCGGTTCAGATGCAGGCAGACTGGTTGTATGTAGATCCGGCCCAGAATATGCAAAGAGCGGCTTTGAATTCGAAGAAAATGGTATTGTCCGTACAGGATCGTAATACGGGTATGGATTTCATCAACAATCAGTATGCAGATCGTTCTGCCTATATGTTTATGGTTCCGAAAACTGTGGCTTTCGATGATCTGTTCGATGAGGCGACTGGCGAAATCAAAGAAGTTTATATGAACGATGTTCGTATGATTACGCAGAAAGGACTGACATTGCCTACACCGGAAACTACGATGCCGGATGTATTCGATTTTACT
>JBOFCW010000029.1:0-3820 GCA_051646395.1 Bacteroidales bacterium | reverse complement strand
CTATAGTTGAATACGGTTTTCCAGCGATCAGCATCAGTAGGCTCTCCTGCAACCGGTTGGAAACCTTCTTGCGGAATCTCTTCGCTGCGACATACTGAAAGAGGCCATGTACCAACGTAAAGCTTGTTTTTCAAAACTGCAAATTCGCTTGCTCCTTTCGGTAACCATCCGACAACCTTAAAGCGGAACGGATCCTGATCATCACCATACCAGCGAAGCAAAGCTCCACTGCTTTTGCCTGTTTTCAAATCTTTGTATTCGACACCAAAATACAGGATATCATCAATCACAACAGATTTGCGAATATTGAAAGGTCTGAATCCCTCAAAATCAGGCAAACAGGCCATTACATAAGACCCTTTCAATTCATTTTTAATATTGTCATATGCAAAAAATGTAATCCCGTTATTCCCCTTATTAGGGCCGGCTATGAAAGAAACATTATTCAATGATCCGGCGGCTCTCAAACCATAGATGCCTTCCATATTTTTATCATTTTCCGGGGTCATGTCTTCCGTATTGCCCGTTTGTGGATTAAAATGATAAATCCGAGGAGCTTTCCAGTCTCCCCACATCGGACCATAACTGTCCTTATGAGACGACTTATCGTATTCACATGCCCAACAATCATTTTCATAGGCAGGTAAAACCGAGGTCAATCCGCCTTGCGTCATATCGGCCATAGCCACACACAAATAATTGGTATTTACTCCAAAATAAATCTGACCGTTTCCCTGAGTCAAACCCCAGATATAAGATTCGTTTTTTTTAATCTTACCATTCGTTTTCTCACATTCCTGACACTCTTCCAGATTCAATCCTCCGATCTTATAACTGTTGCGGATATCCCCGATTCCATAATAACAACCATCCAGTGGTGCCCGCGACACATGCTTGTGTGTCAATTGGAGGCGAGGGAACTCAATTTCACAAGATTTTTGCTCTGCCTTCTGGGTTTGATCCTCATCAACCCAGTACATCAGTAGTTCCTTCATCTGGTCTGAAATCCCCGACTCTTTGATTTGTTGGCTCAGGCTTGCGGGTTGTCCCATTACACCGATTCCTGCGCATAAAAGAGAAAAAGTAAACACTGTTTTCATAATTACTTATTTAAAATGATTCACATTCATTCACAACAAGACAACATACAAACAAAAAAATAGTTTATCTCAAACACCTACAGAACAAAGTTTTAACAAACACGATCTCTATACACGTATAATAAAAATAACCTACATTGTTAAAATTTATCTTAACTGCATATGTCGTAAACTTTTTTAATTACTACCCTGTTAATATTCCGTTCAATCTTCAAAAACTGACAAATAATCAAGCCTATATCATTAATAAAAAAGTCTATGAAAACAATTTTTACATTAAGCTTACTTGCTCTCGGAGGTAGTTTATGTGCACAAACACCTGTCGATTCTATCCTTAAAAAAACACCGGGAGGAATTCCCAGTCAAACTGCAGATTTGATCCGGTTCTGGAATGAAGTCAATACCCGGAATCAGGAAGAAGCCACGGATATCCCATGCACCAATGTCCGCTACAAAGAGGTAGCCAAGGCCCCTTTCGACGGCTGTTATTATGGTATCGGCGATCCCCGAAATATTTATCAGGCAACCGGTATGAACCAGGAAAAATGCATCGAATGTGAAGAAGGTGGAGGCAAAATAAAAAAGAATCAATCTTACGTATGGGGGTTGACACAAGGAAACGGTCAGATTTTCTATGGAGTGAACACGAATTACTTATGTAACACGATCTCCGAAATCAACAAACAGGGAGACGGCATGATCCCTTTACTTCCTCCATATGAAAACAGATGCTGGGCATGCGAATACGGAGAATCAGGCACAGCTGGAGACGAACCGATGTGGGGAGACTGGCAACAACCCCGAATCTATCATTATGATCCTATCACAAAAAAGAACATCGATGTAACTCCGGAAGGGAATGAAGTTTTGAATCACACCTATGGATTACGTTCGGCAGGCACTTTAAATGACGTGTCCTTCATCGCCGGACCGAATAAAGACAATGGTATCTCCATGTATGCCTACAATAACTTGGACGGTAGCTTTATCGGTGCTCACAACATGCTTCATATCCCGGGATTCGAAGGCAAATCACCTTATAACATCCGTCGCTGGCTTGTAGTAAATAACGTTCTGTATTGTGCGGCTGAATACAAGACCGATAAAACCAAAGGTGGTGTTATCCTTAAATGGACCGGAGATAAAGAAAATCCATTCTCGTTTGTAGTGGTTGGATGGACTAAAGGAGGAGCCGCAGAATTGGTTTTCCTGAACAATCGTATTTACGTAGGTACCTGGCCGGCAAGTATAGCTCAAAGCCCGGTAATGGAAGGGACTGAGTTTCCAGCGATTACAGCCGGTCCTTCTGAATGCATGTGGCCAACCATATTCGATTATGGCAAAAACTATGAACCAGATATTATTCAGGCAAATGTCGCTTCAAACGGGGGTATGTGCGTTTATAACGGCCAGATCTATTTCGGAACAATGCATATGACCTGGGGTAATCATTTCATGATCCCGAAACTATACCGAGTAGAAACATCCGACGTACAAGGTTTACTTCAGGCATGGTTAGGCTCTTATCGTGTAGCAGCTCTGTTCCGTCTGACCGATTATCCGGAAAAAGAAGGAGCTGAATCTTATAAAGTAGAATTGCTCTATGGTGAAGAAAAACTACCTGCATATGACTTCATGAACAAAAAATGGGAAATCAAACCGACCAAGATGGGTGCCCCTCTTTATGGCAAATCCGGTTTCAACAACATGTTCAACAACTACATCTGGTCAATGAATATTCTGAACGAAAAACTTTATATCGGAACCATGGATTATACCAATCTGATCGTTCCTCAGCTGGAATCGCTCGAACAATACCTGGGTGTGAAGTATCCTCCGTATCTGATGCCGATCCTTTACCAGTTCATGTCGATGACCAAACAACAGGGATTCAATCTGATGTGTATCGACGGTAGCGACAGACATGCAAAACTGGTCAATGCAGACGGTTTTAACAATGAATCCGCATATGGTATCCGCAATATGCTTACGATTGATAACAAAATGTATTTGGGAACCGGTAACCCATTAAATCTTCATGAAAAGGGAGGCTGGCAGCTATTCGAAGTCACAGAAGGTGAATTTGTAAAACCTCAGATCAAATGGAATCCTGAAAAAATGCTTTACGGAGACTCTATCTCAGACAAACAGCTAAATGCAAAGGCGCTTACCAATACGTTTGAAGAGATCGAAGGTGAATATGTCTATACGATTCAGCAACGTCCGGTTACAGATATTTCAACTTTGAAACCGGGTCTGTATAACATGCGTATGAACTTTTCTCCGGCAGACGAAAGCAAATACGCCCCTATGAGTGAAAAAGTATCCCTGAAAGTCGATAAGGCCAATCTGAATGTAACAGCGGAAAACGTAGTTGTTGAAGAAAATGAAATCGTTCCGACCGAACTTCCTGTCAAAATGGAAGGATTCCTGAAAGGGGAAGGTCCTGAAACGCTCGACGAATTACCACGTGCCTATATTGAAACTGCAGAACCGGTTGCTGGTGTAGAATACCCGATCCTGGTATCCGGAGGTAAAAGTGAACTCTATAATTTCAACTATACAAACGGTACGCTGATTATCAGAATCCCAAGTAAGATCGATGAACAAGCAGAAAAACAACTGAGTGTATATCCGATTCCATTCAAAGATCTCGTAACCATCGAATCCGATCAACCAGTTAAAAAAGTAACTATTACCAACCTTACCGGTAAAACAGT
>JBOFCW010000002.1:0-11968 GCA_051646395.1 Bacteroidales bacterium | reverse complement strand
CGTAAACCAGTTCATCGTTCTGGATACCGATCATCACATTGCGTTGATCTTCTAATAAAGCATCGATTGCGGCCGCCCCCATGCGACTAGCCAGGATACGATCGTATGCGGTTGGAGAACCACCTCTCTGCAAATGGCCCAGAATCGTCACACGCACATCATATTGCGGATATTCGTTTTTCACGCGTTCTGCCATAGCCATCGCACCACCTGTAAGCGGGCTCTCCGCTACAAGCACGATACTTGAGTTTTTCGATTTACGGAAACCGTTGCGTATCAGCTCTCCCAACTGGTCATATTCGGTTGCTATTTCCGGAATGATGGCCGCTTCAGACCCGGTTGCAATCGCTCCGTTGAGCGCAAGAAAACCTGCATCACGTCCCATCACTTCGATAAAGAACAAACGTTCGTGCGAAGTAGCCGTATCACGGATCTTATCGACAGCATCCATAATCGTATTCAAAGCCGTATCATAACCGATGGTACAGTCTGTTCCGTACAAATCGTTATCGATCGTTCCCGGAAGGCCTACAATCGGATAATTGAATTCGGTTGCGAAAATACGTGCTCCTGTCAGCGTACCGTCACCTCCGATACAAACCAAAGCATCGATTCCCTCTTTCTGAAGGGTCTCGTATGCCAACTGACGTCCTTCCGGAGTCATGAACTCCTGGCAACGAGCTGTCTTCAGGATGGTACCACCCTGCTGAATGATATTACTTACATTTTGTGTGCGGAATGTTTCGATCTCGCCGGTAATGAGTCCTTTATAACCACGAAAAATAGCCTTAACTTCCAACCCATTGTAAATCGCCGTACGGGTTACCGCTCTCACGGCAGCGTTCATCCCCGGAGCATCACCTCCCGAAGTAAGAATCCCGATACATTTAATCGTACTCATATATTAAATAAATATTGTAATCATTTACGGTGAGCAAATGTAATCATTTATCTGAAATATCCCGTTTTACACTTATTTTAATATTCCGTTTCATTTAACAGAATACGCACATGTGCCGCCACTTTTTCCATCAACCATTTCGGAGTTGAGGTAGCACCACAAATACCGATAGACTTCGCCTGAAGCAGGTATTGAGGATCAATCTCTGTTTCATCCGAAACCAGATAAGCCTGTGTATTTTCTTTAAGACACTCCTCGAAAAGTACTTTTCCGTTGGAGCTTTTTTTTCCACTTACAAATAAAATCACGTCGTGGTTCTTCGCAAATTCGCGGATATTAGGCATCCGGTTGGCAACTTGTCTGCAAATCGTATCGAAATAACGGAAACTTACTTCCGGTTGCAGATCTGCTCCAATCCGGGCTACAACCTCCTGAAAATGATCGATTGATTTTGTAGTCTGTGAAAACAACCGGATATCACGCCCATAATCGATCTTGCTCAGATCGTTAATCGATTCGATGACGATTGCCTTCCCTTGCGTTTGCCCGACAAGGCCGTTGACTTCCGCATGTCCGTTTTTTCCAAAAATAAGTATTTGCGCATCCGATTCTTGCGGATCATCATGCATTTTTTTGATTTTGCGTTGCAACTGAAGAACAACAGGACAAGTGGCATCGATAATCTGAATATTGTTTTTTTGGGCTATTTCATAGGTTTCCGGAGGTTCTCCGTGAGCCCGCAACAACACTTTCACATTTTTCAATTCCCTGAATTGCTCATGGTTGATCGTCACCAATCCCTTCGCATTAAGCCGTTCGACTTCATGGCTGTTATGGACAATATCCCCTAGACAATAAAGAATCCCACCCTCAATCAGCTCTTCTTCCGCTTTCTTAATGGCATTCACCACGCCGAAGCAAAAGCCCGATCCAGCATCAAGTTCGATCTTTCTCATCTGCAGACAACACGGTTAAACTCCTCCATCAACCAGGCATCCTGCTGAGCAATAGTCAGATTCGAATTATCCAGCAACAATGCATCATCGGCTTTACGAAGCGGACTTTCCTCGCGGGTCTGATCAATGTGGTCGCGCGTTTTCACATTATCCAGAACCTCTTCAAAAGAAACCGATTCTCCTTTAGCTGTCAGCTCATCTACTCTGCGCTGTGCACGTACTTCGGCAGAAGCCGTAACAAAAATCTTTAGCTCTGCATCCGGAAAAACAGTAGTCCCGATATCGCGCCCATCCATAACAATCCCTTTCGCCTCTCCCATCTGCTGCTGCTGACGTACCATCGCATGACGGACGAAAGGCAATGCACTAACCGGACTCACAAAACCCGAAACTTCCATCGTGCGAATCGCTTTCTCAACATTTATGCCATTAAGATAAGTTTCCGGCAACATTGTTTCCGGATTCAAACGAAATTCGATATGCAACTCAGCAAGGTTCGCTTCCAATGCCGCGGCATCAAGCTTACCTTCCCGGATATATCCGCGTTGAAGGGCAAATAATGTTGTAGCCCGGTACATGGCACCGCTGTCAATGTAAACATATCCGATTTTGCGAGCCAGATCTTTGGCCATCGTACTTTTCCCACATGAAGAGAAGCCGTCGATCGCGATTATTATTTTTTTCATAATTAAGTTTTTAATCAAAATTTATCCAGAAACAGATTCACACCTACCATGAAGGAGGTTCCACTCCGGTGATAACGGGCGATCGAGGCATTGATATCAAACATACGGATCTTTAAGCCTGTGCCTGCCGAAAAACCGGTCAGAAAACCACCGCCACCATCGGCGAAGTCGGTTCGTTTTTTATAACTATACCCTACACCCAGGTAAAAATTATCGTTCGGAATGTATTCCGCCCCGATTACCAAATGGCGAAAAAGGTCTTTGGCAAAATTACTTTTTTTCTTCTTACCATCCGAACTATCCACTGGGATATCGTCGATATAACCGGTATCCCACGATGTCAGATTAATAGCCGTCAGCGAAAAGCGAAAAGGAGCGTGGGCCAGCGACTGCGTATAGCCAATCTGCAAATCAAAAGGGAGAGATTCCCGGACTTCATCGAAAGGTTTTAACTGGCCGCCCAAATTCCGGGCCTGAATGGCCAGCGACAAATCTTTCTCTTCATGATAATAATTCAAACCCAGATCAACAGCCAAAGCGATAGAAGAGTACGACTCGTAGGCTGAATAAATGAACTTGGCATTCACCCCGCCACGAATGCGCGAAGCGATATCATAACCGATCATCCCGCTGAGAGCAATATCTTTAGCACCAAAGGTACCCAACACCTGATTATCGGGTGATGTCTGCACGAATTGACCATAATCGACAAAATTCGCTCCGACAGCCCAAGCACCACGCTGACCGAGAGCATGGGCATAAAGCGCCCCTCCCACATTCACTCCTTTAATATAATGCATGTAACTGAGTGCAATCTGATTATCCATTTCAGCACCCAAAAGAGCCGGATTCTGATTGGCCATCGATACGTCTGTATCAACAATAGAGATGTTGTATCCACCCAACGCATTGGCTCGCGATGAACCGGGGAAATCCAGAAAACCGAAAATAGAGTGTCCGTTTTGAGCTTCAAGGGTAAAAAAAGAATAAAAAACTAAACTGAAAATCAGGAGGTATTTTTTCATTCCGAAATATCTTATTAACTGAATTTTGTTTTTTTGCAAAAGTAGTTCTAAATTTGGAGCCAGAATTACTCATTGTGCTTAATAATAACGACAATTTGATAGAAATGGTATGTTTTGTTTTTGGAAGCTTGCTTTAAAAAACAATAAAAACCTTCCGAATAGTAAAAAAAAGGAAGTGTAATAAACTGTGAATAAAAAATTATCGTACTTTTGCCCATATTGAGAAACACAAATAAAAGATTTAATATATGGAAATAAAAAAGAACCCGAAAGCCGATCTGGAGAATAGAAAGCTTACGTTCATCCTTATCGGTCTTACAACAATCCTTGCTGCTCTGTTCGTTGCTTTCGAATGGACCTCGGGTGATGTTGTAAAACACGATATGACTGGTGTAAGCGAAGGACTGTTTGAGGAAGAGATTATTCCACCAACTATCCAGGAAGCAACTCCACCACCGCCGCCGCCTCCGGCTCCGGTAGTTGAGGAAATCATCAATATCGTAGAAGATGACAAGCAAATCGAAGAGGTAGAAATTCAGTCTTCCGAAGATAACCAGAATGTAGCTCAGGAAATCATCTCGATGCCAGCTCCGGTTGAAGAAGAAGAAGTAACAAATGAAATTTTCACCGTAGTAGAAGACATGCCAATGTTCCCGGGTGGTGAATCTGCTCTTTTGGGGTATATCGGTAAATCGGTAAAATATCCGGTAATCGCTCAGGAAAATGGTATCCAGGGACGTGTTATCGTATCTTTCGTGATCGAGCGTGATGGTAGTGTAGCTGATGCGGTTGTTGTTCGTGGTGTTGACCCGTCTTTGGATAAAGAAGCCATTCGCGTGGTAAAATCGATGCCGAAATGGACTCCGGGTAAACAGCGTGGTAAACCGGTTCGCGTAAAATATACATTGCCGGTAACATTCCGTCTGCAATAAACAGAACTCATTATATTAAAAAAGGTCGCAAATGATTTTGCGACCTTTTTTATTTGATATTTTTTCAAAAGCATCTAATTTTGGAAGGACTCATCGGTAGGTAAAACTGCAATTACAATCCTGCAGTTCGTTAAAACTTACTCAGTCACCATGATTTAGAGAAAGCCTGCCGAAACATCATGAATATCCCATTTATACATTAATATCAAAAATCAAATTATATATAAATGAACGATCAGAAAGAACAAATAGAATTTATCAACGAATCATTAAATAAACTCTCCTATCCTGAAAATCCGCAGGGTTTATTCGACCCGATCCGCTATATTCTCGACCTGGGAGGGAAACGTATCCGACCACTGCTTACCCTGCTAGCAAAAGAGCTTTATGGAGGAAATGGTAAAGATGCCATATATCCTGCATTAGGAATTGAGGTTTTCCATAACTTCACCCTTCTTCACGATGATCTGATGGATAAGGCCGACAAGAGACGGAACAAACAGACCGTACACAAAAAATGGAATGATAACACTGCGATATTATCAGGCGATGCCATGCAGATCATGGCTTATCAACTGATTGCGCAAACGCCGGCCAAACACCTGCAGCAGGTACTGGATCTGTTTTCAAAGACAGCTCTCGAAATCTGCGAAGGACAACAGTATGATATGGAGTTTGAAACAAGAAATGATGTTTCTGATGATGAATATTTACATATGATTCGTTTGAAAACAGCGGTTCTTTTAGGTTGCGCTCTAAAAACAGGAGCAATCCTTGGAAATGCATCTCATGCAGATGCAGACGCCCTTTATGAATTTGGCGTTAATATCGGGCTCGCCTTTCAATTAAAGGATGATTTGTTGGATGTATATGCAGATCCCACAGTATTTGGGAAAAATATCGGCGGGGACATCCTAAACAATAAGAAAACATTTTTGTTAATAACAGCAATGGCCAATGCGTCCCAAGTGCAGCGCGGGCTGATGCAGTCCTGGATAGATAAAAAAACATACGATCCGGCTGAGAAGATTACTTTTTTCACAAACATGTTCAACGAAACCGGAGCAAAGGATCTTTGCGAACTTAAAATGAAACAATATTACCGTTTAGGAATGGAGGCTTTTCAAAAAGTAGGCGTTTCCGCGCAAAGAAAAGCTGCGCTGAATAAGCTCGCCGACGATTTAATGTATCGCGAACTTTAAACCCGCTACTCCTCTTTCGTTCTAATACCTCATTACCATGCCCTATCGCAGATTACCCAATACAGATCTGGCGCGTATCAAAGCGCTGGAATATGCCATCGAGAAAGACGGTCACCGTGAGAACGGAACCCTGATCGTGATGTATAAATCGATTCAGGAAGCACGCAACTTCGTATCGGTTTTCAAACGGGAACAACAGATGTATCAGCAAAGTTACGATATCCAGGTAAAAGCCAGTAAAAAATATCAGACTCAGCTGAAAACGGTTCGTTTGTATATCTCTCATTTTATTCAGGTATTGAATATGGCCGTAATCAGAAAGGAGATTCGCAAAGAGAACAAAAAACTATATGATCTGGATACCGATGATTATAGCGTACCAGATCTATCGAGCGAAACAAGTATCCTTAAATGGGGGCAGGCTATTATCAACGGAGAGAACGAAAGACTTAAATCGGGAGGTGCACCCATCTATAATCCGACCATTGCAAAGGTGAAGGTTCATTATAATATCTTTGCGGAAGCATTTTATAATCAAAAAGGGCTGCAGGCGAACACCAACAGAAACCTTGAAAAGGTAGCTTCGATGCGCCAAAAGGCGGATGAACTGATTCTTGACATATGGAATCAGGTAGAAGAGTTCTATAAAGACTGCCCGGCAAAAGAAAAAATAGATAAATGTCAGGAGTTTGGTGTGGTTTATTACTATCGCCCGAAGGAAAAAAAGGCGATAGAAGCCATCAAATTACAAAAAAAACTTAGTTTCAATGATTGATACACACGCCCATATCTACGCAAAAGAGTTTGACCCCGATAGAGATGATGTAGTAAAAAGGGCAATCGAAGCAGGAGTCGAAAAGATAATACTTGCAAATGTAGACCGAAACTCCCTGCAATCCCTGCTGGACGTCTGCCAAAAGTACCCGGACATCTGCGTTCCCACAATCGGACTTCACCCGACGGAAATCGGGGCCGATTACGAAAAAGAACTCGATTACCTCGAAACCCAGATCGGTCTGCACCCTTATAAAGCGATCGGAGAAATCGGATTCGACTTATATTGGGATAAAACCTACCATAAGGAACAAGTAGATGCCTTTCGTCGCCAAACGGAATGGGCACACAAACTGAACCTGCCGGTTATCATTCATGTGCGTGATGCCTTCGGGTTATTGCACCCTGAACTTGAAAGATGCAAGTCTTTAAACCTTCATGGGATCATCCACAGCTTTTCAGGAAATGCTGAGGATGTACGCAAGATCCGCTCCTATGGCGATTATTATTTCGGCATCAATGGCATTGCTACTTTTAAGAAAAGCACCTTACCCGAGGTGATCAGGGAGATTGGCATCGATCATCTTGTTGTGGAGACAGACGCGCCCTATCTTGCCCCGGTCCCCTTTCGTGGGAAAAGGAATGAACCATCATTGGTAGTCCATACCGCAAAAAAAATAGCTGAAATCCTGGGAATGGATGAAAAAGAGGTAGAAAGGATAACAACTGAAAACGCAAAAAAACTTTTCGGGATCTAAAAACGAAACAGTTTTTGTTATTAAAAAACACTAATATGCAATTTCAGTCGCATAAACTTCGTCCAAAGCGATACAGGAGAAAGTTTTTTAATTACATTTGCGTCGTAAGAGATTTTTTTTGTTGTTTAAACAGAAATATCTCCACAAGGAGTGGTGCTCGAGTGGTTGAAGAGGCACGCCTGGAAAGCGTGTATACGCCAAAAGTGTATCGGGGGTTCGAATCCCCCTCGCTCCGCAAATAACAAACATAGTTTAATAACAATTAATCTTAAAAATTACATTCAGAATGAAAAAGTTATTCGCAATTTTCGCATTCCTTGGATTCCTTACACTTGGAATGACTCCTGTTGTGAACGCTCAGGAAACTGCTGCAACAGAAAACGTTGCTGCTGACTCGGCAATGGAAGAAGAAGTTGGTCTTCACAAAGAACTAAAAATCAAATTCATCGAAGGTAACGCCTTCTTCATGAGCTTCGTAGTATTGGCTCTTATCTTGGGTATGGCTTTCATCATCGAGCGTATCATTTATTTGAACCTTGCTGAAATCAACCCTAAAAAATTGATCGCTTCTGTTGAAGATGCTTTGGAAAAAGGTAACGTAGAAGAAGCTAAAGAAATTTGCCGCAACACACGTGGTCCTATCGCTTCTATCTTCTACCAGGGTCTTCTTCGTATCGACCAGGGTGTTGACGTAGTAGAACGTTCGGTAGTATCTTACGGTGGTGTACAGGCTGGTCTTTTGGAAAAAGGTCTTTCTTGGATCACTTTGTTTATCGCGATGGCTCCTTCATTAGGATTTATGGGTACCGTAATCGGTATGATCCAGGCGTTCGATAAAATCCAGCAGGTAGGTGATATCAGCCCGACAGTTGTTGCCGGTGGTATGAAAGTGGCCTTGATTACAACCGTAGGTGGTTTGATCGTAGCCTTGATCCTTCAGTTGTTCTACAACTACCTTCTTGCTAAAGTTGAAAGCATCTTGAACGAGATGGAAGATTCTTCAATCTCTTTGCTTGACGCAATCATCAAATACAACCTTAAATTCAAAAAATAATTAAGCTGACATGCAAAATCTTAATAAATATACTTCATGGATCCTTTACGGCCTGATGTTGATTACTGTCGTTTTCTTCGGCATATTCTACATGGGCGGTAACGTAAATCCGGATGCTGAATACCTTGAGCCGATTCATACGGGTCTGGTATTGAACTTAGCGTATGCTGTAGTTATCGTGGGTCTTGTATGCACGGTGTTATTTGCACTATACCAGTTCGCTATTCAGCTGAAAGACCATCCAAAAGATGCTTTCAGAACACTGCTTACATTGCTTGCTTTTGCTGCTCTTCTTGGTATTTCATGGGCTATGGGTAGCGGAGAACCTTTGAACTTGCCGGCTTATGACGGTGCTGATAATACTTATTTCTGGTTGAAACTTACTGATATGTGGTTGTATTCTGCTGCTTTCCTTTTGGGAGCATCAATCTTGTCAATCATTGCTTTCAGCTTAGTTAAAGTAGTTAGAAAATAATTATCCCGGCGTGGTCTTCGGACTGCGCTGATAAAAAGAAAGTATTATGGCAAGAAAGAAAAAGAAAGTACCTCAAGTAAACTCGAGTTCGAGTGCGGATATCGCATTCTTGTTGCTTATCTTCTTCTTGATCACAACATCAATGGATACGGATAAAGGTCTCTTGAGACGTCTTCCGCCTCCGATTCCACCAGATCAGGAACAAAAAGATCAGGACGTGAAAATGCGTAACGTACTTCAGGTTCTTATCAACAGTAACAATCAGTTGCTGGTTGGTGGGGAGCCAATGAACGTTGACGAGCTGAGAAACAAAGCGAAAGAATTTATCGCCAATAAAGAAGATTTGCCGAACCTTCCTGAACGCTTCCCTACGGAAGTAGAGTTTTTCGGAAGTTATCCGGTAACTAAATTCCACGTTATCTCATTGCAAAATGACCGCTCTACGGAGTATCAGGCATACATCGAGGTTCAGAATGAACTTGTTGCTGCTTACAATGAATTACGTAACGAATTGGCGAAAGCGAAATTCAATAAAACTTTTGAAGAACTGGGCGAAGAAGAGCAAAAAGCGATTCAGAAAATCTATCCTCAGAAAATTTCAGAAGCTGAACCTAAGAATTACGGAGGAAAAAAATAATGGGAAAATTTAATAAGAGCGGTGGCAGAGAGATGCCCGAATTGAATACTTCGTCGCTTCCTGACCTTATTTTTACACTCTTGTTCTTTTTCATGATCACAACAACGATGCGTGAAACTGAATTGAAAGTGGAATTCCGCGCTCCTCAGGCTACAGAACTTACCAAACTGGAAAAGAAATCTTTGGTTACTTATCTGTATGTTGGTAAACCGACTGAGCAGTATCGTAAAAAACTAGGAACTGAAAGCCGTATTCAGATGAACGACAAATTCATCGAAGTATCTGAGGTCAGAGATTATATCTCTCAGGAAAGATCGAATATGAAAGAAGAAGATCAGGGTTACATGCAGGTGTCATTGAAAGTAGATAAAGAAACTCAAATGGGTATCGTATCTGACATCAAACAGGCACTTCGTGATGCTCAGGCTTTGAAAATCAACTACTCTGCAGTTGAAAAAACAAACAACAAATAATCGGTTCATTCCGATGAATATAAAAAGCCCGAAGAGAAATCTTCGGGCTTTTGTTTTTATAATATCTGATCGTTGTATCAAAAAAAATCAGATATGTGCATCCGTTTCGAGTGTTTCGAGCAATCCGCCACAGGCGTCCTCGAGTAAATCCAATACCAGTTCAAAGCCATCCGCTCCGCTATAATACGGATCGGGGATATAGTCGTAAGTGGGATTCCGACTGTATTCTACCATGCGATGAATCTTCAGTTCCGATTCGATATCGGGAGCCATATCCCGCAGATTGGAATAATTCCGATCATCCATGGCAACAATCAAATCGAACTCTTCGAAATCCGAACTTCTCACCGGACGCGAACGGTGGGTCAATTCCAAACCCCTTTTACGTGCATGCGCCCGCATACGGCTATCCGGCAATTCTCCCTGGTGCCCTGCATACGTTCCTGCCGAATCGATTTCAAAAAAAGATGTAAGCCCCTTTTCTTCTATCAATCCTTCCATCATGCCATGAGCAGCCGGAGAGCGGCAAATATTCCCAAGACAAACAAAAAGTATCTTATATTTCTTTTTTTCAGACATATCGTAATCGTATTAATGATGAAATCGCCTAAATTACCTGAAGTTGAGATAACAGCCAAAAGGTATATATATATGGCGGATTTGACCTTGATGTTAAAAAATTAATGGATGCTTATTAGTCAACTACTCAGCATCTGCGATCAGACCGGATCCACATCGTAGTAGAAAATCAATGATTTGAAACGATCATCGGCCAGCATCCTGTGACGGGTTTCTTCCAGAACCTCCTTGGCACGGCCGATTGAAGCGGTAAGTTCGATTTTCAACACGATCTTTCGGATAAACAAAGACTGGACTCGTGCCACGGGGGGATTATCCGGCCCCAATACCCTCGAACCGAAAACGGCACGCAACTGATTGGCATAAAGCATGCACAAATCATCCAGCCGCCGCTCATCCCGATGTTTCATATAAATATAAATCAACCGGTAAAAAGGGGGATAATGAAACATTTCTCTTTCTTTGATCTGATCACGATACATACCCACATAATCATTCTGCACCACCTGCCTTATCAATGGATGATCCGGTGTAGATGTCTGCAAAATAACTTCACCCTGTTTGCTTCTGCGCCCGGCCCGACCGGCAACCTGGGCCATCATCTGATAGGCTCGCTCGTGGGCCCTGAAATCGGGATAATTCATCATCGAATCCGCATTTAAGATTCCAACCACACTGACATGATCGAAGTCCAGCCCTTTCGAAATCATCTGCGTCCCGACAAGCACATTGGTTTTTTGTTGTTGAAAACCCGAAATGATATTCTCGTAAGCCTTCTTCGTGCGCGTCGTATCTAAATCCATACGGGCCACTTTCGATTCGGGAAAAACAGATCCGATCTCCTCTTCAATTTTCTCCGTTCCGAATCCACGTGTCAATAAAGACGGATTCCCGCAAGAAGGGCAAGATGCGGGAACATCTATCGTATAACCGCAATAATGACAAGTCAGCTGTTTGTGGTATTTATGAAATGTCAGACTTACGTCGCAGTGCCGGCATTTAGGCACCCATGCGCAAAGGGCGCATTCGATCATGGGCGCGAATCCGCGTCGGTTCTGAAACAGAATCACCTGCTCATGATTGGCCAGACTCTGATGAATCTTCTCAGTCAGCAAAGGTGAAAAATGCGAGATCATCAGTTTTTTCCGTTTAAGCTCCTTGATATCGACCGGCTCGATCCTTGGAAGGGCGATCTCTTCGTGTCGTGCCGTCAGCTCTACCAATCCGTATTTGCCTTCCAGCGCATTGTAATAGGTCTCGACCGAAGGTGTAGCCGTTCCGAGCAGAGTCTTCGCGCCATGCATGCTTGCCAGTACCAAAGCTACATTACGTCCATGATAACGGGGAGCCGGATCTTGCTGCTTGTAGGTTGTTTCATGCTCTTCATCCACAATAATCAATCCCAAATCCCGGAAAGGGAGAAAAACTGACGAACGAACACCCAGCACAATTCTTATTTCATCACCATGGAGCAACTTATTCCAGATCTCCACCCGCTCATTATCCGAAAAACGGG
>JBOFCW010000327.1:0-11252 GCA_051646395.1 Bacteroidales bacterium | reverse complement strand
ATCAACATAACTAAAGTAGAGATACCCCACCAATATGATATCCTGTATAAAAAAAAAGCCAGTCGGAATGAGATTCAAATCTCATTCCGACTGGCTTTTTTATCGGGAACAAATAGAATTTATTCCGAAGGTTATTTTTATGCCAATAGATAATCCATAATACGGAAACAAGCCTCTTTCAGCTTATGAGCAGCCATCGAAAGATTTTCACGGAATTCCTCTTCCGTCGCTCTTCCTCCGTCACAAAGGTCAGTTACAGATTTCACACACAAAAGTGGCGTTTTATATAAAGATGCCACCCAAGCGATAGCTGCCGCCTCCATATCTTTCAACTCACCCTTATTGCGCTGTATCAAAGCAAGATCCTCCGCTGCCATATCCAACGAACTCCCGGTTGTACAATGTCCCAGTTTGAATCCCAGATCATTTGCCATTTTGGTAGCATCCATACATGGATAAAAACCTACACCCATTTCATACCATCCACCATTATCACCAACACGACGATCATGGAAACAGATATATTCATGGCTCAGGTAAACATCACCAATGGCAGAACCGTTAGCTTTAAAAGCGCCGCAAGTACCCGCATTGATCAGCAAATCCGGATTCAGCTTGCTCAGCAACAATTGACTTGATAATGTTGCCGGTTCGCATCCAACCAAATCAAGACCATTCTGCTGTCCGTTAAGAACTACCAGAATCTCTTTCCCATCATGCTCTCCCCGGTATAAAACCGGAGGTAGAGGCGCAAAAAATCCTTTTTCTTCCTGAAGACCGAATTTCTCAATCAACGGAGCTGCTTCCGCGTGCATCGCGAAAAGAAAACATATCTTGTTCATTTGTATGTAATTTATTTTTCACATTAAAGTCAAAGCACCATTTATTTACCCTCTGTTGGGTATCTCAACTTTAGCTGAATGGCGATTCCACCTGTAGATTTAAATTTATAATCCGAATTCTCATTAAGTATAGAAAAGGAAAATCTAATTATCCGCTTATTTCTTTTTAGAATTCCGATTTGAAATGAAACTTAATCTTTGGAAAATCCTGTTGCGCCATCATCAGTACATAACCCGAATCGGCCAGGAATACGTCACGACCATCTTTATCAACGGCCATAAACTGCGACTTGCGACGTTTGAAATTTTCAAGCGCTTCTGCATCCTCACTTTCGATCCAACAAGCTTTATATAAATTGATCGGCTCCCAACGGCATTGTGCCCCATACTCGTTAAGCAAGCGATACTGAATTACCTCAAACTGAAGCTGACCCACCGTACCGATAATCTTGCGACCATTAAACTGGTTGGTAAACACCTGAGCAACTCCCTCATCCATCAACTGATCGATACCTTTGTTCAACTGCTTCGTTTTCATAGGATCCGCATTCTCGATGTATTTGAACATTTCCGGCGAGAAGCTCGGTATTCCTTTGAAATGAAGCATTTCACCCGACGTAAGGGTATCCCCGATCTTAAAGTTTCCGGTATCCGGCAAACCGACGATATCTCCGGCAAAAGCCTCATCCACAGTTTCTTTCTTTTGCGCCATAAAAGCCGTAGGACTTGAAAAACGCATCAGTTTGTTGTGACGCACATGCTTGTAGTTGACATTACGCTCAAATTTACCTGAACAGATCTTCACGAAAGCAATACACGAACGGTGATTCGGATCCATATTGGCATGGATTTTAAAAACAAATCCGGTAAATCCCTCTTCTTCAGGAATAACCTTACGTTCCACAGCCTGTACCGGACGCGGAGTCGGAGCTATCTGACAAAAACAGTCCAAAAGCTCTTTCACCCCGAAATTATTCAAAGCCGAACCGAAAAACACAGGAGCGATATCCCCGGCCAGATAAGTATTCACATCAAATTCAGGATATACGCCTTCTATCAATTCAAGATCCTGACGCAACTTATCAGCATCAGCTTCACCTACGCGTTGATCCAATAAAGGATCATTGACATCCTTGATCTCTACAGACTCTGTTACTACCTGCTTATTAGGCGTATAAAGATCCAGTTTATTTTCAAATATATTATATACCCCTTTGAAGCGCTGCCCTATATTGATCGGCCAGCTTAGTGGACGAACATTGATCTTCAATTCTGATTCGATTTCATCAAGCAGATCGAACGGATCTTTCCCTTCGCGGTCCATTTTATTAACGAACACAATCACTGGAGTTTTACGCATCCGACAAACTTCCATCAATTTACGAGTCTGCATCTCCACCCCTTTAGCTGTATCTACAACAATAATCACACTATCAACAGCAGTAAGTGTACGATATGTATCTTCGGCAAAATCCTGGTGACCCGGGGTATCAAGGATATTGATTTTATATCCGTTATAATCAAAGGCCATTACGGAAGTGGCAACCGAGATTCCACGTTGTTTCTCGATTTCCATCCAGTCGGAAGTAGCCGTTTTTTTGATTTTATTCGACTTTACAGCCCCTGCAACATGAATCGCACCCCCGAATAGCAAAAGTTTTTCGGTCAGTGTCGTTTTACCGGCATCGGGATGACTGATGATGGCGAAGGTTCTTCTCTTCTTGATTTCGTCTGTTAATTCACTCATTATGATATTCTTTAGGCATAAATATACGCTGAGAAAACCTGCAGTAAGTTTTCTCAGCGTAGCATGCAAAACATTCTGTTTTTATTTTTGATTTTTCTGGTTGCAAAAGTAATCGAAATCAACCGATTTCAACCAACCCAAATCCGATAATTATAGGAAAGAAAGGATAGTTAAAACCCTTTTTAATACATTATTAGCTAAATTTATCTTCTCAAAGCAGAATTCGGACACATTCGCGCAAACTTTCCTCCCAATGAGGTATTTCGATCTCAAAAGTATCCCGAAACTTCTTCTTATCCATAACGCTGTAATAAGGTCGCTTTGCAGGGGTCGGATATTCTTCCGTTTGCAACGGACGCACATGACAACCGGAAATCCCCGCCAGTTGATGAATTTTAAGTGCAAAGTCATACCAACTGCAAACACCCTCGTTCGAGAAATTATAAATACCGTTCTGGAACCTTTCCTCTGCGATGATTCTTAAAATAACCGATGCCAAATCACGTGCATAAGTTGGTGTGCCGACCTGATCGAATATCACTCCGAGAGAATCCCGTTCACGCCCAAGTCGCATCATCGTTTTCACGAAGTTATTGCCAAATCCCGAGTAAAGCCAGGATGTACGCAAAACCAAAGCTTCAGAACACTCCTCGAAAAGCCGTTTCTCTCCCTCCAGTTTGGTAATCCCATACACCGAAACAGGTGCAGTAGGATCCGACTCCCGATAAGGACGGCAGGAATTTCCACTATAAACATAATCTGTTGAAACATGAATCATCCGGGCACCCTTAATACGGGCAGCCTCCGCCAGATTTACCGGAGCATCCGCATTCACAGCCGAGCATGTCACACAATCCGTTTCTGCTTTATCTACAGCAGTATACGCCGCACAATTAATAATATAATCGAGTGGTTTATCCTGCAAAAAAAGCCGTATAGCCTCCTGATTACAAATATCCAGATCATTCAGGTCTGTAAAATAAAACATCAGTTGTGGAAATTGCTCGCTCATAGCCCTTATCTCACTTCCCAGTTGCCCGTTAGAGCCTGTCACCAAAATATGCTTCATCTCGATTCGTTTATGATTTGAAACAAAGATAAGCTAAAAATAGAAAAGGGAGTTTCAAAAGCATTCGGCTTTTGAAACTCCCTTCAATTATCATTGGCGGATGAGAAGAATTATTCCAATTCGAGTTCACCCCGTTTTTCCATATTGTATTTTTCTGCAAGAATTGCAAGAAAGGTACTGATCTGACGCAAGGCTGTCAATGTTTCTTCCGAAACAGGTTTACCCTGCAAACGAAGCATCAGGATACCATAAAGAGCAAGAAAACAGGTTTCAAGTTCCCCGGTCTTTTCATCCCCCATCTTACTGCGCAACTCAACGATATAAGGAAGAGTTTTGTAAAACGCAGCGGTGTAGAAAGGCTCTTTATTGGATTTGAGCAAACGTTGATGCAGATCAGTCAGATCAATCAGCACATTTTTGTTGATTTGCAAATGCCCCGATTGCTGCTTTTGCTCGATACGCATCATTTCTATCAGGTTCTCATACCATTCGACCATCTCCTGCTTCACCTCTTCAGACTGTTCATACTTATCGATGATATTTTTACGAATCAAGTCGATATCCAGTTTATGCGCACGAATCGAATCCTCTACCTGCCACATATAGAGCAGATATTCGGCAATATTTTCTTTTCTTTTCTGATTAGCAATCAACATAGCGTTTTCAATTAATTGTTATAGAAAACTATAAGCGGAAACCGCCTCATAAAAATCCTTGTCCTGCAAGCCTAACTGACGGCAGGCAATACGGGCAGCATTGAGATTTTCGAGAAATTCGGGAGTCTGACGACCAATCCGAAAGTCTCCGAAACGAGAAGTCAGAAATATATCCTCTTCCGATTCCCTGATCGCATGCTCTGCATATGGCATAGCGGTAACATCTTCACGAACCTGTTCTGCCAGGGCTGCCATTTCAGCCAGCAAAGGATCCTGCTGTTTATAAATGAATTTCCCATCCCGCTCGATAGACGAAAGCATTCGTTTCAACGATTGCTTGTATTCTTCCTGCGAAACATCCGATTTTTCTCTGGCCACATCAGAAAGCACAAAAATATGCGGACGATAATATTCATTGATCTGCTTTTTAATAAAGGGAGAGAATGTCGTATCATCTTCAAGAATCGCCATGCGGGCATCGTAGCTCCAGCTCAGTGCCGGCTCGTCATCGATCCCTTCTGCAAAAACATAATCGAAAAGGATATTGTTCTTGCGCAAAGCATAGTACATGATGTTGATGATAGAATCTTTTCCTTTACTGCTGCTCACAAGAATACGCGATTTATTCTTTACCCGCTGATAAATATATTCAGGGAAAGAAAGAATCAGCAAATTCAGTTCTTTTGCCCGCTGCAATTCGGGATTGTCCAGCGATAACGTGTTGGCAGGAATTACATAATCATAATCTTTATCCAGCACTTCCGGACACCATCCTTCCTTCTGAGGAAGCAAATCGTGCTTAAGCAGTTTCATTCTCACCGGTTCTATTATATCTGCACCGGAGCAAGTAACCTGATGACCTTTCGCTTTGAATGCGATAGCCAAATCACACAGGCGTGAATCTCCGACAGAGATAATATGAACTCTTTTCATTGTTCTATTCATATATTTTTTTGTACGGCCACAACAAACTGTGCCGTAACATTTATTGCAAACATTGTCAGATTAATTGAAATAATCTTTAGATTTGGTGCAAATTTAATACTAAAAGATGAAGTTAAGCACATTAGAAACGGGATTTTTTCATTCTGACGGCGGTGCCATGTTTGGTCTTTTACCTAAAACAATCTGGTCCAGAGCATATCCGTGCGACGAAAATAATCTTTGCAAAATGGCCATGCGATGTTTATTACTACAAACAGGCACTCACATTATCCTTTTCGATACCGGTTGTGGAACTAAGAATAATGCCGCCATGAAACCATATGGATTTAATGATCTGAACGATCTTTCCGCGCTACTATTACGAGAAAACATCTTCCCGGAACAAGTCACCGACATCGTGCTTTCTCATTTACACTTCGACCATTGCGGAGGATTGACGATGAATGAATCAACCGGAAATCCGGTTCCGGTTTTTCCGAATGCGACTATACATGTATCCCGCAAACAATGGCTACATCATCTCCATCCCGAATTTCTGGACAAAGATGCATATTTTCCTGAAAACACAGCCTATCTGAAAAATTATCCAAAATTAAATCTGATCGACGCCGATACCCGAATCACCGCCGAAGTGGAACTTCATCTTTTCGACGGCCACACACCCGGGCAGATTGTCAGTTTTATCAATCTCCCGAACGAAACCTGCATTTTTGCAGGCGACCTGATCCCGATATCACTTAATCTTCATATTGATTCAATCTCTGCCTTCGATCTTAATGCCGGAACATCAGCCACAGAACGAATCCGCCTGGTAGAAATGATCATACGAGAAAAAGCAATTCTATCTTTTTATCATGACGCATACACGCCTTCTTGCCGGATTAAAAAAGCCGGAAAACATTATATACCCGTAAAAAAATAGGATTTCTACAACTTTGATTCAAAGGCTAATTCACCAAAAGAATCGGATAAAGCAAAATCTTTTTCCTGACTCTTAACCGGCAACCAGCTTAGATAATGAGGCAGTGCTGTCTTGTCGGCTCTTTTATAAAAATTACCGGTCAACATCGTATCCGATTCGGTTAAATCGAAACCCAACAAAGAGAATGGGATTGCCACCACGACCTGCCAGTTAAAAAGCCCTTCCACTTCACAAAAAGGACGACGAGACATATCGGTAAACCTTCTTATTTGTTGCACCTGTGAATGGTCTAATAAATTTCCGATCCCGGATTTCTTTTCGACAACAGAACACGCTCCGATACAATTAAAAGCAATATCATATACTGTTTTAGTCTGCATATTCTGTAAAGCCAACCCCACGCAACTGTCTTCATATACAGGAGTCTGATCTTCTTCATGTACGGCACGCAAACAATTACCATGTACGAAAAAACGCACATAAAGCTCCTTAACTCCTCTTGCCAGAGAAAAGGATGTCAGCGGTTTGTATGAAAACATATCACTCCAGTTCAGCGAACCCATACTGTGAAGATATGCCTTCTCTGCCAATATTTTAGAGGCTTCCTCAAGCGAGAGCCGGTCTAATTCTTTTATAAAAGGAACATTTAATCGTTTTTTCATGCGGTCCATAGATTTTCTCCATTAGATTCGTCTCTTGCGGCTTTTTCAACTTATCGAACTCAGCGATCACTCCGAAAATAAAACCGACGATAGATATGATAATCATCACCATGGCAATGATCTTATTCACCAGAAAAAGACTGCGGATTTTAAAATGATTACGAGCTTTGTTCATTACCCAGGTGATAAAAAACCACCAAAGAAGAGCTCCCCCCGCAACCGACAGGTAACCTGCCAGATAATGGTATACATTACTTGCTTCCATCAAAAAATTTGTTCTGGCAAAAAGAGCCATATAGAAAAATATAATCAATGGATTGGATAATGTCAGCACAAAACCGGTTGCAAAATAGGTGGCGTGAGAGGTATTCGAAACCTGTGCCGTATTAAGATCCTGCAAAGGATTTTTCTTCCACAAATAAAAACCGAATATAAAGATAACGATACTCCCCACGATCTGCAATGCAGACTGGTTGGAATTAACGAAGTCAACGATAAAAGAGAGCCCCAAACCCGAAACCAGCGCATACAAAACATCTGAAACAGAAGCTCCTAAACCGGTCATCAAACCGGCATTTCTCCCTTTATTGAGGGTACGCTGAATCACCAGCACCCCGATCGGACCCAAAGGTGCCGAAACCAGAATACCAATAACAATCCCCCAGATGATAGTATAAATCATCACACTCACGTCTATCCTTTTCTCTTTATTTTAACACTATTTTTTACAATCTCTATCGTTGCAAAGATAACGGATATAAGTTTCACCGCAATGCTTACCCGGGAAAATAGATAGAATCAAACTAAATTAAAATCCACCGGAAAGACATAAAGACACAAAAATATACTCATTTACAAGCTTTAGGAAGCTCAAAAAGGCATTTATAAAATACAATTGTGCATGCAAATACATATTTCCATCAAATTGTTTCAGGAGAATCTTTTATAAGAACCCCGTTTTGTTTAATTTTGCGGCTGAAAATAGCAGATCTCACATGTTGAGCTATTTTAAAGGTGCCATACTAACAAGTACAAAATAAAAATGATTCTTTTCTTTAAAACTCCCGCACAGACGGTGATTGCGGCTAATGCCGATCACACGTTCTCTTCCGAAGAGATTAAGAAATTAAGTTGGCTTTTCAGCGATGCCGAAGCTCTTGCCGACACCGAACTTACCGGTTGGTTTGTCGGTCCGCGCAAAGAGATGATCACACCCTGGAGTACCAATGCTGTTGAAATCACCCAAAACATGGGATTGAAAGGAATTCTTCGCATTGAAGAATATTTTCCGGTGACAAGTGCCGAAGCAGATCACGACCCGATGTTGCAACGAATCTACAACGGATTAACACAGGAAATCTTCACCATCAACAAGCAACCTGATCCGATTCTTTATATCGAGGATATCGCTCAGTATAATGTTCAGGAAGGACTAGCTCTTAGCGAAGATGAAATCGAATACCTGAATAACGTCAGCGAACGAATCGGTCGCAAACTGACGGATAGTGAAGTTTTCGGTTTCTCTCAGGTCAACTCCGAACATTGCCGTCACAAAATTTTCAATGGTATTTTTGTAATCGATGGCGAAGAAAAAGAATCTTCTCTTTTCAAACTAATCCGAAAAACGTCTGAGACAAACCCCAACTGTCTCGTTTCCGCATACAAAGACAACGTGGCATTCAATGCCGGCCCAGTTGTTGAGCAATTCGCGCCTGCAAACCAGGATCAACCGGACTACTTCCAAATCAAAGACATCAAAACAGTTATTTCATTAAAAGCGGAAACGCATAACTTCCCGACTACCGTAGAACCGTTTAACGGTGCAGCTACAGGTACAGGTGGTGAAATTCGTGACCGTCTGGGCGGAGGTAAAGCCTCTTTACCGATTGCGGGAACTGCTGTTTACATGACTTCATACCCCCGTTCGAAAGAGAACCGCAAATGGGAACTTTCAATGAAAGAGCGCGCTTGGTTGTACCAGACTCCGGAACAAATCCTGATCAAAGCCTCTAACGGAGCTTCCGATTTCGGGAACAAATTCGGTCAACCGCTCATCTGTGGATCGTTGCTGACATTCGAGCACCAGGAAAACATGAAGAAGTTCGCTTTTGATAAAGTGATCATGCTTGCCGGAGGTGTAGGTTACGGGACGATGCGCGATGCACTGAAAGGCGAACCGGTTCCGGGCGACAAAGTTGTCGTAATGGGTGGTGACAACTACCGTATCGGAATGGGTGGTGGTGCCGTATCATCGGTTGAAACCGGCGTTTACGACAATGCGATCGAGCTGAATGCCGTTCAACGTGCGAATCCCGAAATGCAGAAACGTGCAGCCAACGTGGTACGCGCATTGGCTGAATCGGATGTAAACCCGATC
The DNA here is from genome assembly GCA_051646395.1 of Bacteroidales bacterium. Taxonomy (GTDB): domain Bacteria; phylum Bacteroidota; class Bacteroidia; order Bacteroidales; family JAUNSR01; genus JAUNSR01. Next base: position 2,032 of record JBOFCW010000327.1, on the reverse strand, counting down.
GTTTCGATTCATGACCACGGTGCGGGCGGACATTTGAATGCGCTTTCTGAACTGATCGAAGCAACGGGCGGTATTATCCACATGGATAAACTTCCTGTCGGTGACCCTACACTTTCCGCAAAGGAAATTGCAGGTAATGAGTCGCAGGAACGTATGGGTATGTTGATTAAAGAACAGGATATCGAGCGTGTGCAACGCATCGCAGAACGCGAACGTGCTCCGTTCTATGTTGTGGGAGAAACAACCAACGACATGAAGTTCGTATTCGAACAAGCAGACGGACAGCGTCCGATTGACCTGAAACTGGAAGACATGTTCGGAAAGGCTCCGCGTACGGTTATGACAGACCATACAGTAGCAGAAAACTTCGAAGAAGTAACTTATAGCCAGAATGAACTGGATCAGTATATCAGCGACGTGCTTCAATTGGAAGCAGTTGCTTGTAAAGACTGGTTGACAAATAAAGTTGACCGTTCGGTAACAGGTAAAGTCGCACGCCAGCAATGCCAGGGAGAAATCCAGCTTCCATTGAGCGACTGCGGTGTTGTCGCACTGGATTACCGTGGAAATGCGGGTATCGCAACTTCAATCGGGCATGCCCCACAGGTCGCATTAGTCGATCCTGCGGCTGGTTCGGTTATGGCAATGGCAGAATCACTTACGAACATCGTATTCGCTCCACTTAAAGATGGTCTCGGAAGCGTATCGTTAAGCGCGAACTGGATGTGGCCTTGTAAAAACGAAGGAGAAGACGCTCGTTTATATAAAGCGGTAGAGGCTTGCTCTGATTTCGCTTGCGAACTGGGCATCAATATTCCTACCGGAAAAGATTCTCTTTCGATGACACAAAAGTATGGCGATGAAAAAGTTTACTCTCCGGGTTGCGTTATCATCTCTGCAGGTGCAGAAGTTTCAGATGTAAAAAAAGTAGTATCCCCAGTTGTCGTAAATGACGAAAAAGCACCGTTGTACTATATCGACTTCTCATTCGACTCGTATAAACTGGGCGGGTCAGCATTCGCTCAGACCTTAAACAAACTCGGCAATGAGACGCCAACTGTTAAAGAATTCGAGTATTTCGCCGATGCATTCAACGCCGTACAGGAATTGATCAACTCGAACCTGGTACTTGCCGGACATGATATCTCTGCCGGAGGTATGTTGACTACGTTGCTTGAAATGACGTTCGCAAATACAAAAGGCGGATTGGCTGTTGACCTTTCGGGCATCGCAGAAGAGGATATCATCAAAATCCTTTTCAGTGAAAATCCGGGAATCATCATTCAGGTAAAAGACAAAAAAGCAGCAGAAAAAATTCTGGAAGATGCCGGTATCGGATTCCTGAAAATCGGACATACAACAGCAAATCGCTCGTTGGACATCAAAAAAGGCAAACAAAACTATTCATTCGATATCGATGCTTTGCGCGATACGTGGTATGAATCGTCTTACTTGCTTGATCGTCGCCAGAGTGGCGAAGAGCAAGCGAAAGCCCGCTTCGAAAATTACAAGAAACAACCGCTACAGGTTGAATACAATAAAAATTTCAACGGAAAGCTTTCTGCTTACGGTATCTCTCCGGATCGTCGAGAATCAAGCGGCGTAAAAGCAGCGATCATTCGTGAAAAAGGTGTCAATGGCGACCGCGAGATGGCCTATTCGCTATATCTTGCCGGCTTCGATGTAAAAGACGTCCACATGACCGATTTGATCAGCGGCAGAGAAACACTGGAAGATGTGAATATGATCGTGTTCTGCGGAGGTTTCTCCAACTCGGACGTTTGCGGTTCTGCGAAAGGATGGGCTGGCGGATTCCTTTGGAACGAGCAAGCGAAAAAAGCACTCGACAACTTCTATGCACGTCCGGACACACTTTCATTGGGTATCTGTAACGGATGTCAGCTGATGGTTGAGCTGGGATTGCTTACTCCGCAGGATGATGTGAAACCGAAAATGCTTCACAATGATTCTCATAAATTCGAATCGAATTTTGTCGGATTGACTATCCCTCAAAATAATTCGGTTATGTTCG
>JBOFCW010000282.1:0-1684 GCA_051646395.1 Bacteroidales bacterium | reverse complement strand
GGGTGTGACAGATGTGAAATTTTTCCTATATCGACTCGCTAAAATTTATGCTTGAGCAAAGAGTAAATTTAACATTACCACAACTTCTGAGACTGATCCTTTACTTTCGGTTGGATAAAGGATTAAAAGCAAAAAACCCTGATCTTTATATAAAGATCAGGGTTCAGATTGTTGTCTCACCAGGATTCGAACCTAGACAGACAGTACCAAAAACTGTAGTGCTACCATTACACCATGAGACAATCCTGTTTGCATTATCTCTAATGCGTTGCAAAGATAGGTGTTTTATTGAAAACTCCAAACACCTATCTTTATTTTTTTATCTTTCCACGCGAAAAAACGTGTGTAAAGGACAAAAAGTTATTTAGCAATCAGCAGAAAGTAGTTTTTCTTGCCTTTTTGTACTAATAAGTATTTGCCGTTTAACAAACGATCAGCCAGAATAAGCTCATCGAATGCACCTAGTTTTTCTTTGTTTATAGAAACACCACCACCCTGAACAAGTTTACGCATTTCTCCTTTTGATGGGAAAATAGCCGCTTTGTCCGTCATCAGGTCTATCGCTTTGATTCCTTCGGCCATTTCAGCGGCAGAAATCTCGAAAGTAGGAATTCCTTCGAAAACAGAAAGCAATGTTTCTTCATCAAGTTTTTTCAGCGCTTCTGCAGTTGCATTTCCGAAAAGGATATTAGAGGCTTCAACGGCAGCTTCATAATCTTCCAAAGAGTGAACCATAACGGTCACTTCTTTAGCCAGACGTTTCTGAAGCGGACGCAGGTGTGGAGCGGCAGCTTGTTCCTCGACCAAAGCCATGATCTCTTCTTTTGAAAGAGCAGTGAAGATCTTGATGTATTTTTCAGCATCGGCATCGCTTACATTCAACCAGAACTGGTAAAATTTGTAAGGCGAAGTATAACGGCGATCCAACCAGATATTACCCGATTCTGTTTTTCCGAATTTACCGCCATCGGCTTTTGTAATCAATGGGCAAGTAAGGGCGAAAGCTTCGCCTCCGTTCATTTTACGAATCATTTCGGTGCCGGTAGTGATATTTCCCCACTGGTCTGAACCCCCCATCTGTAGTTTACAGTTTTTCTCTTTGTTCAGGTAAACGAAATCATATCCCTGAAGGAGCTGATAGGTAAATTCGGTGAAAGAAAGCCCGGAATTGGCTTCTCCGTTCAGGCGTTTTTTTACCGAATCTTTGGCCATCATGTAGTTTACCGTGATGTTTTTACCTACGTTACGGATAAAATCAAGGAAAGAAAACTCTTTCATCCAGTCGTAGTTATTAACCAGTTCGGCAGCATTGGGCGCATCTGATTCAAAATCCAAAAACTTAGAAAGCTGAGCTTTGATCGCGTTCTGATTATGGCGCAATGTGGGTTCGTCCAATAGGTTACGTTCCTGTGATTTCAGCGAAGGGTCGCCAATCATTCCGGTAGCTCCCCCGATCAAAGCGATCGGTTTATGTCCGGCACGTTGAAAATGACGAAGCATCATAACGCTTACCAGGTGACCGATATGTAAAGAGTCTGCGGTCGGGTCGATACCAACATAGGCCGTTGTCATCTCTTTGCTCAGTTGCTCTTCAGTGCCTGGCATCATATCCTGGATCATGCCACGCCATTTTAGTTCTTCTACGAAATTCATATTATATCTGTATAAACGAATAAATTGAATA
>JBOFCW010000229.1:0-9349 GCA_051646395.1 Bacteroidales bacterium | reverse complement strand
AAGTTCGAGCGCGAAGCCTTGCAGATGAGCCTGGTTACCCCACGTAAGCAATGTGCAATCGCCCGATGTCTGCATTTCATGAGCAAAGCAGCGAGCCACGCCGGAGTTCGGATTCTGGGTATAAGGTGCAGGTTGCATTTTGTTCGTGCTGATTCTTTCTTCTTGTGCGTGATTCAGCCAATGAAGCGCATTTCTGTTTTGGGCTTCGGGTAAATGATGCTGTTTCAGCATCTGAAGTGCTTTTTCCGGATATCCCAGGATTGTAAAGTCATGGACTCCCCAACCGGCGCCACCGAAAGTGAACGGAAGCATGTTCCATGCTTCGTGACCGAACTGACACTCTCCGGGAAGGAACTTTTCGCTGGCAGAGGTCGCGAACAACCAGAACTGGCTACGGTACCAAAGCTCCTCATGGCGCGTGTCCGGAATCTCCATCACAGCCATACGCGACCAGTTTTTAAGTCTTACCGCATCATTTGCACGCTTGATCAGGCTGAAATCTGCAATCGTACGGAGCTCGTTCAATACATTGTCTTGCAGGCTTCCGCCGTCCCAGTTTGTCGATTGGGAAAATACCAGCAAGAGATCTTCGTCGTTTGCCATATCGAACGAATAGACCCCAGGTCTTTCTGTTTTTTTCAATGCGGCAGAGCTCTTTATTCCATAGCACATTTTATTGGCAACAGGATAAAGCTCATTGGCCTTATACATCAACTTGGGTTGTGACATCATTTCATCGATCGTATTTCCGATTATCATAAAACGGTTTGGTTCATTGATATCGAAAAGGATCTCATTTTGCGAAGCGATTACATCATGTCTGTCTCCCTCTTCGCCCGAAACGTCGGCTATGGGTACCTGGATCTTCAGGATTTGGCGTGCTGCCGGAGATAATTCGGATAGTTTGAGTACCAGCAGATTTTTGTTTGCTTCAGAAAACAGGATTTCGCTTTTATAGGCGATATCTCCTTTTTTTACCTGCGTGGTCAATAATCCGGATGTCAGTTCAAGTACCTGGCTATATTCATCGGGGTTTGTTATTTCCGCGATTTCGAGTTTAGGGCCGAATAAAGGCATACGGGCTGAGGCTGTGCGCCAGAAATCGGAAAACCACAGGCGATCGAAACCTAATCCGTCTTGTCTGGCTGTTCCTCCCATCTCTGCATTCCCCATCAGGAGCTGGATGTCGTTGTATTCTTTTTTTGACCTTTTAAAGTCATATTGCTTCAGTTTGCTCAGTCGTAGAGCATCAACATCCGTCGGATTACTTTTTGCCGGAATGGCAAAAAATAACAACAAGCCGAGGACGATCGTTATTTGTTGGGAAATCTTCATATTACTTAGAATAAGCGGATAGGATATTCTTATATTCTTTTTTACTGATCGGGATAATCACACCATGACGTGCATCCTGGATGGTATATTCGTTCGGAACCCAGTTGTTCGAATCGATCTCTTTTGATTCGAAGCAAACATATTCATAAGGATATCTTTCTACAAAAATCATCCAGCCTTTGCTGTTGTTTTTCTTTACCAATGTTGGAGCTTCGAAGAATGTAAGCGGCGTTGTCAGCGGCTCTCCGGGCTCGCAATAAGGCCCTGTCAGGTTTTTGCTTTTCGACAAACGAACCGTTTTTCCGGTCGGGGCACCGTCTTCAGGCCATCTTTCGTCTTTGATCAGCGCATAGTATTCCCCATCTATTTTACGGATGATCACGTCGATCGTAGCCATGTTTTTGTCTGCCTCCGATTTGAAATCAAACAAACGTTTCGGTTGTGTGAAATTCTTAAAATCAGAAGTCAGGATGTAGAACGTACGCATTTCATTCCATTCTTCCTTACCGGTAGTATTCGGTTTCGTAGCATGCCAGGTAATGATGTATTGCTTTGACGGAGCATCATAATAAAGCTTTGGTGCACCATAGTAATATCTTTCTGTATAGAATCCCGGAGTATCGGCGAACACTTCTACCGGAAGGTATTTCTCGTGATTCCATTTGACCAGGTCTTTGCTTGTCCACAATACCGGAGCTTTCTTTTTTTCACAAACCCCGATCATATAGTATCTGCCATCAGCGCCTTTCATGATGTCAGGGTGTCCGTTGTAATCAGGTATCACTCTTTCGTTGTTATTCAGTTTTGTCCAGGTTTTTGCGTCTTTACTGATGTAATAATACAGGCGGCCATAATCTTCATGTCTCATATGTGCAAAAAGATAGCCTTGTGCGTTTGAATTCGAACAAATGAAAAGTGTAAATAAAATCTTTAATAATAAGCGTTTCGTGCTCATAAGAATATAGTTTGATTGTTTGTAAAAGGTCGGCAGACTATAAGCATATCGGATCGGATTCTTATCCATGGTTATCTATAAGACTGTTTTGAAAGAAAAACACACAGTCTTTTCCTTAATTTTTATTGCCTTTTTATCAGATGCGCACGCAGGCAGATTCAGCGTGCAAACAAATCGGCTACGATTTGCTTTTTGGTTTATTTGTAATAAACTGAGAAAAAATATAAAAAATAATAACTTTTCACGGTGTGGTTTTTTATTGGAGGGCAGTCTTTATAAGCAGTAACTAAAATATCATCATCGTTATGTAAGAGCTGTATGGTCGTTCGGGAAATTGCTCCGGAAGGGAATCCCATGATGCTTTGGAACTGACTGATAATTAAAAATAAATACAAATGAGAATGGCTAATAAAGTGCTAAAAAGAGGGGGGCGGACATCTATGATGTTTCTGACCGGATTTTTGTCGTTGACAATCTGTTTATCCTGTTGTCAAAAAGAAAAGACGGATACGAGTTTTAGCGGCGATGCACGTATCGGGTACAAAGTGGATTCTTTGTTAAGCCTGATGACGCTCGAAGAGAAAATAGGACAGATGAACCAGTATGCGGGTAATGATAATCTGACCGGACCTTTTATCGATGAGAACATTGATTCTCTTCTTTCGCAGGGACTGATCGGGAGCATACTGAATGTGACAGATATCGGTAAGATGCGCAAGATGCAGGAGCAGAACCTGAAAGGTTCGCGTTTGAATATCCCGTTGATATTTGCCTATGACGTTGTACATGGCTATAAAACTATTTTTCCGATCCCATTGGCCGGAGCTTGTTCGTGGAATCCGGATCTGATGGAGAAGATGGCGGCTGTAAGTGCCCGTGAAGCTGCGGCAGCCGGAATAAGCTGGACTTTTGCACCGATGGTGGATATTGCCCGCGACCCGCGTTGGGGCAGGGTGATGGAAGGTGCCGGAGAGGATCCTTATTTGGGTTCTGTTTTAGCTAAAGCTCAGATTATCGGATATCAGGGAGTGAATGCTTCTGATCTGAAATCGGATGACAAAATCATGGCCTGTGCCAAACATTTCTGCGGATACGGTGCGTCGGAAGCGGGTCGGGATTATAACACGGTCGATCTGTCGAAACATGTACTCGAGAATATTTATTTTCCTCCTTTCGAGGCGTGTAACGAGGCCGGGGTTGCAAGTTTCATGACCGCTTTTAATGATTTGTCGGGAGTGCCTTGCAGTGCCAATCAATACCTTCTGAAAGAGACGCTGCGTGATAAATGGCAGTTTAACGGTGTTGTGGTAAGCGATTATCAGGCCATTAAGGAATTGATCGCGCATGGTGTTGCCGCGGATGTTCGCGAGGCATCTCTTAAAGCGATACAGGCGCAGGTAGATGTGGATATGACAGACGGGTGTTATGTTGAAAGTTATGAATCGCTGATTGCCGATAACCTGATTTCGGAAGCTGATATCGACCGCTCGGTGAGAAGGATACTGGAAATGAAATTCTTGTTGGGATTGTTTGACGATCCGTACAAATACCTGTATGACGATCAATCGGAAACAAAGATAGGAACGGAAGAAAACAAACAGGCTGCGCTCGAACTGGCCAAAGAATCGATCGTATTGTTGAAAAACGATGGCGGATTATTACCGGTTGAAAAAGACAGATCGATGAAAATCGCACTGATCGGGCCAATGATAAAAGACCGTATCAATCAGTCGGGCGAATGGATCGCACAAGGGAATCGGGATAGTTGTATATCTATCTATGATGCGTTTGTTGATAAATATTCCGAAACTCCGGTAAAATGGAGTTATGCAAAGGGATGTGATCTTAACAGGAGAGATCAGGGGTTATTGCAGGAGGCTATCGTTCAGGCACGTAATTCCGACTTGATTTTGCTTGCTTTGGGTGAAGATCATAATAATGTGGGAGAAGCCGCTTCGATGACTTCCATTCAGCTAACCGACCCGCAACGGGAGTTGTTGAGAGAGCTCCGGAAACTGAATAAGAAAATCGCTTTGGTTGTAATCAATGGCCGTCCGCTCGATTTGTCTCTCGAGTCAGAGAATACGGATGCCATCGTCAATGCCTGGTTTTTGGGTACGATGAGTGGAGAAGCGATTGTGGAAGTGATATCGGGCGACCACAATCCGTCGGGAAAACTGGTCATGTCATTCCCACGTAACCTCGGTCAGGTGCCGGTTTATTACAATTGTAAGAATACGGGAAGACCGCTGGATGAAACGAATCAAAATCCGGATTACTGTTCTTTCTATCGTGATTCGAAAAACACGCCGTTATATCCTTTCGGGTACGGACTCTCTTACACGGATTTCGTGATTGAAGGCATCCGGGCCGACAAAACAACCTTCAATGAAAATGATTCGGTTATGATCAGTTGTGAGGTGACAAACAGTGGTAAGCATGCAGGGGCAGAAGTTGTTCAGCTCTATATACAGGATATCGTAGCAAGTATCGCCCGCCCGATTAAAGAACTAAAAGGATTCGAAAAAGTGTATTTGAATCCGGGAGAAACACAATCGATACAGTTCAGGATTTCCAAAGACGACCTTTCTTTTTACAACATAAACCATGAAAAAATAGTTGAGAAAGGCGACTTCAATATTTGGGTCGGAAGTTCATCACAAGATATTAGCAATCATTTGAAAATTACTTTGAACTAAACAGAAGCATTCTTTCCACCTTGGGTTATGCCATAAGGCATAATCGAAGGTGGAATTTCTGTGTCTTTTGTAAAAGCAAAGTGCTTTATTAACCATTAAACTAATTGGATATGAATTTGAAAAATGCTTTGTTTTTAAGTTCGCTCTTCCTTTTTGCTTTTCCTGTTACTGAACCCCTGTGGGGACAGACGGTATCGAAGAAAAAAGAGCACGCTTATTCACAAGCCCTTAAGTCTGGAGAAAGAAGAACTATCACGGGGACTGTTGTCGACGCGATAACAGACGAACCGCTAATCGGAGTGTCGATTATGCTTAAAGGATCGACAGAAGGAACCGTGACAGACATTGACGGAAATTTCAGTATGTCGATACCGATGCAGGCCGAACTTGAATTTTCGTATATCGGTTATAAAAAACAGGTTGTGAATGTTTCGGAAATGGTAACAGCACAAGTGAAAATGGTTTCCGATAATGAGGTTTTATCCGAAGTCGTGGTAGTGGGAGCCGGAACACAAAAGAAAGTGTCTGTAACGGGATCCATCTCGTCGGTGAAAGGATTGGAACTTCAGGCACCGAGTTCGGCGTTGACAAGTAATCTTGCAGGTAAGCTTGCCGGGGTTATCGCCGTTACGGGTAGTGGTGAACCGGGTGCAGGTTCTAACTTTTATATCCGTGGTATCGGTACGTTCGGCGGACGTGCGACTCCATTGATCCTATTGGATGGAGTGGAGATTTCTTCTGGTGACCTGAACCGCATTCCGCCCGAATCGATCGAGAGCTTTTCTGTTTTGAAAGATGCATCCGCAACGGCAATTTATGGAGCCCGGGGTGCGAACGGGGTGATGTTGGTGACCACAAAAATCGGGGAGGAAAATTCAAAGACGAAGATTTACGTGACGCTTGAAAACTCTTTCCTGAAACCGGTCAATGAGATTGGTTATGTTGACGGAGCAAGATGGATGGAGATTTACAACGAGGCTCAGCTTTCGCGAAATCCCAATGCTGTACCGAAATACAGCCAGGAAAGAATTGATAATACCCGTTCAGGAATCAATCCGTATGTGTATCCGGATGTAGACTGGTACGATCTGGTATTTAAAGAAAATACCATGAACCAGCGCGCTAATGTAAACATTATCGGGGGCGGGCAAAAAGTAAGCTATTACATGAGCTTGCAGGCGAATCACGATACAGGATTGTTGAATATCCCTAAAACTTATTCGTTCGATAACAACATCAACAAATGGGGATATACCTTCCAGAATAATATCGCTTATAAAGTGACTCCATCAACACGTGTCGATTTGAGAATGAATGCTCAGATCGGGAATAACAAGGGCCCGGGTAAATCGGTCGGCGATATTTTTTATCAGGTATATAATAATAACCCTATTACTTATCCGGCCTTTTTTCCTGCACAGGAAGGGGATCGCCACATCAAATACGGGAATGCAATCCTGAGTGGTTCATCCCTTTATACCAATCCATATGCATATATGCTGGGTGGTTTTGAAGAGGCTAACTACTGTACGATCAATACTTCCATTTATCTAAATCAAAAATTTGACTTTATTACCAAAGGTTTGTTTTTTACAGGTTTGGTAAACTGGAAGTCATTTAGTAATACCTGGTATACAAGAAGTTTGGATCCATATTGGTATCGGGTTAATCCGGATAGCTGGTCGCCAGACGCGCCCGATGATTATGAAATAGAGCGTGTCAACAGCGGGGGTAGTGAATATATCACCCAGTCGCAGGCTTATCGTACTTCGGATAACACGTTTTATTTCCATGGGCAGTTAGGGTATGAAAACACGTTTGCACGTGATCATTCGGTGACAGCCATGTTGATGTATATGCAACGTGAATTCCGTAACAATGTACTACCGTTCCGTAATCAGGGATTCTCCGGTCGCTTCAGTTATGACTTCCAGAACAAATACCTGGCAGAATTCAACTTCGGTTACAATGGTACCGAGCGTCTGAAAAAAGGAACACGATTCGAGTTTTTTCCGGCCATGTCTTTGGGATGGGTTCTTAGTGGAGAAAACTTCTGGGCATCCATGTCGGAGTATATCGACTTCCTGAAAATCAGAGGTTCTTATGGTTTAGTGGGTAGTGACGAATCGGGATTGTATTCAGGTGCGCAACACTTCTTATATATCAATAACATCAAAATGTGGCAAGCGGGAGGTTTTGGTACCGGGCCGGAAAATAATAGCGTATATATGGGTGGTCCGGCTGTTCACTCTTATGCGGTAGATGATGCGCGCTGGGAACGTGTGAAGAAAGCCGATATCGGGGTGGATATGCGTATTCTGAATCAGGTCGATATCGCTTTCGACTATTTTTATGATATGCGCGACCGTATTCTGCTAAAACGTCAGTCATGGCCTTCTATTTTAGGTTACGCTGGTGCCATTCCGTGGAGAAATATGGGTAAGGTTGAAAATAAAGGAGTCGAGTTAAGTGTAGCCTGGAAAAAAATGCTGTTTAAAGACTTTTTTATCGACTTACGCGGAAACTTTACCTATACCCAAAATAAATATGTAGAAGTGGATGAACCTGTTTATCCGCATGTATGGCAGACACAAACCGGTAAGCCTTTGAGTCATACAGTAGGTTTCATCGCTGAAGGTTTGTTCAGAAGCGAAGAAGAGATTAATGCCAGCCCGAGCCAGAGTGGTCTGGGTAGCGGTAAGATTTTGCCCGGAGATATCAAATACCGCGACGTGAATGGTGACGGGATTATTACACAGGATGACAAGGTGATGATTTCACCATATGGTTATATGCCAAGAATCCAGTATGGTTTGGGTATCAACATGTCTTATAAGAAAATTGATTTCGGGGTCTTCTTCAACGGTTCGGCAAAACGGACCTTGATGATCAGCGGAATCGATCCTTTCGGATCGGACGAAGGACACGGTGACCGCAATGTGATGAATTTTATCGCAGATAATTACTGGAGAGAAAGCGAACAGAACTGGGATGCGACTTATCCTCGTTTGGGACTTACTAAAACACAGGTTGCCAATAACCTTGTACCAAGTACCTATTGGAAACGAAATGGAAACTTTATCCGCTTCAAAACCCTTTCTGTAGGCTATTCTTTCCCTCATTGCAGAATTTTCTTTAGTGGAGACAACCTTGCCGTATGGAGCCCATTCAAACATTGGGATCCGGAGTTGTCATACAATGCATATCCGCTTCAGATGACTTTGAATGTCGGAGCTCAATTTCACTTTTAATAGAAATCTATCTATGAAAACAAAATCAAAAATAATATTCTTTTTATCTGTACTTTTTACTGTTGCAGGCCTGCCTGGTTGTAGCTACCTTGATGTAGTTCCGCCTGAAACGGAAGATATCAAAGATATGATGAAGAACGAAGAAGCTGTACTGGCTTTCGTTTATTCTTGTTATTCAAACTTGCAATGGGGATTCAGTGACCCGATCGACTACAGGACGTATGAATCAGGAACAGATGAATTCGTATTACCTCAATTATGGAACCGAAGCGGGCAAGTTTCTTCGTGGGACCAACTATCGGCAACCTATACAGCAGACTGGGGTGTTTGGCATCCGTGGAATGTTCAATATGATGGTATCGGTTACTGTAATATGTTTCTGGATCTGTTGGTAAAATTGAATCCCAACATTTCGGATGAGAAGAAAGCGTATTATAGAGCTGAAGTAAAGGCTGTGAAGGCATTCTACTATTCGCGTCTTCTGGAACGATACGGTCCTGTGCCTTTAGTGGATACCTATCCCGAAATGGGGCTTCCTGTATCGAGTATTCCAGGTCGCTCGCATTATGACTATTGTGTGGATTATGTTGTTGGATTATTGGATGAGGCTATTGCCGTTTTACCTCCTGTAGTCGCTACGGCCGATTTGGGTCGCGTAAATTCAACGATTTGTAAAGCGCTGAAAGCAAGGGTGCTTCTTACTGCAGCTTCTCCATTGTGGAATGGTTCTTTCCCTTATAAAGGATGGCAAAATGCTCGTTTTGAAACACCCGGATACGGTCGGGAACTGGTAAGCTCTCATTATGACGTAAAAAAATGGGACAGAGCGTTGGCAGCTTGCGAAGATGCTTTGAATTCAGCATTAGGAGAGGGTGAACGTGAATTGATGGATGTTGAAACAGCAGAATTGATTCGCAAAAATGAAAAGGTGCCTTATCCGACGATTCCGGGAGTAGATCCGAATACAGAAGAAGGAAAAGAATTTTTATCCCGTGTAGTGTTGATGCGTTATGTGATGACTTCGATTGAGACGGAGGGTAATAGAGAACGTGTATGGGGATCTAAGTTTGCTGTAGAAAATATTTATGCGACATTACCTCATAACATGG
>JBOFCW010000193.1:0-7676 GCA_051646395.1 Bacteroidales bacterium | reverse complement strand
TAAAGGCTGCCAAGCTCGAACAAATGAAAGTGGAGAGTCAGCTCGACGAAACTCAAAAACAGGCTCGTGCAGAGATTGCCAAAAGCAACCGCCAGCTCAACGATATCCAATACGAGATTCAGCAGGGACAAACGATGGTCAAGCAGGCTCAGGAGTCATTCGCTATTATGCAGGACCGCTATCAGCAGGGACTTGTCACAACGGCCGACGTGCTTCGTGCCCAGACTCAGGTCGCACAAACCGAACTCGCTTTGCAGGTGGCTTATTTCAAACAGGGATTAACCAATGCTTACCTCAAGCTAATAACAGCAACTAAATAAAACACTCAAAAATTACGATTATGAAATCAAACTATAAATATGCAGCAGCGACACTTTTGTTATCTACCGCGGTAACCCTTGTATCCTGTTCCTCCAAAGAAGACAAAACAACTACGACACAAGCCGCTGTCCGTGTTCATACCATGCAACCTACCGCACAAAGCGAGAATGGAATTGTAGCTAACGGACAGATCGAATCCGAAGATATTGCCCGCATTGGCACCCGCATGATGGGATATGTCACTTCGGTCAAAGTAAAAGTAGGCGATCAGGTACGTGCCGGACAACTTCTGCTCACGATCTCCGATGATGAGCTCAAGGCGAAGGCGGCACAAACCAGTGCCATGATCAAAGAGGCAGAAGCAGCACACCGTATGGCTAAAAAAGACTACGACCGTTTCGCCCAGCTTTATGCTAAAAAAAGCGTCTCGGCCAAAGAATTTGAAAATGTAACACTACAATATGAGTCTGTGTCGGCTAAACTGGAGATGGCTCGCCAGATGAAAAACGAGGTTGATGCCAATCGCTCCTATACCAACATTACAGCTCCATTTGCCGGAGTAGTCACCCAGGTGAACATCGATAACGGCGCACTGGCCAATCCGGGCATGCCTCTCATCACGATAGAGCGTGAGGGCGATTTGATTCTCACCGCTTCGGTACCCGAATCGGCCATTGCTCAAATCAATCCCGGAATGAAAGCCATTGTTACCGTAAAATCTGCCAACAAAACCTTTGAAACAACCATCCGCGAGAAAAGCACCTCGTCGGTTGGCACCGGCGGACAATACCTGCTCAAAGTAGCCATACCACAGGAGATGAAAGGACAGCTCTATTCGGGCATGTATGCCAATGTGCTTATACCCACAGCCGCAACACCCGATTGGGGCAACAACCTGCTTATCCCGCAGTCGGCCATTAAAAACCGCGAAGGACTCAAAGGAGTCTATGTCGTATCGGCCGATGGCAAAGCCATGTTGCGTTGGGTAAGAACCGGAAAGACCTTTGGTGATCAGATTGAAATTCTTTCAGGACTCAATCCGCAGGATCAGGTGATTGTCAAAGCAGACGGGCGTTTGACAAATGGTAGTAGTGTTAATACAGAAAAATAATAAAATATGAAAGAAGGAATAGCAGGACGGATTGCAAGTGCATTTCTGCAAAGCAAATTATCTCTTTTACTGATGCTCTCTTTTCTTCTTCTCGGCGCATTCAGTATTTATATGATTCCGCGCGAAGAAGAACCTCAGATCGAAGTGCCGGTGGCAGATATCTTTATTGGGATGCCCGGAGCAACGCCCTCTGAAATGGAGAGCAGAGTGATCGCACCACTGGAGAAAACCCTCTCCAATATCAAAGGTGTCGAACATATCTATGCCACAGCCATGCCTGATCAGGCCATGCTGACCGTACAGTTTTATGTCGGCGAGAACCTCGAGGTGTCGCTCGTGAAACTCTACAACGAGCTGATGAAAAATATGGATAAGATGCCGCAGGGCACCTCTATGCCTTTCATCAAAACACGCTCGATTGATGATGTGCCTGTGCTGGCTCTCACCTTGTGGAGCAAAACCTCAGGCGATTATACACACAAAGAGCAGGCAGAGCTGCTTCGCAACGAGATTAAGAAAATTAAAGATGTAACGAATGTCGATATTCTCGGTGGTCGGAGCAAAGAGGTGAAAGTCGTTATTGACCGCGAGAAACTGGCCGCAAACAACCTCGATTTTGCCGCTGTATCTCAGTTTATCCAAGGCTCAAATTTCCAGATGCAGGCCGGTAATATCTACCAGGGAAATAAGGCTTTTTCGGTTGAAACCGGAAACTTTCTGCGCACCTCAGACGATGTGGCTAACCTGATCGTTGGTGTCAATAACGGACACCCCGTTTACCTCTCACAGCTGGCAAGCGTTGAGGAAGGTCCGGCAGATCAGACTCAGTTTGTTTCTTTTGGCTATGGCAAAGATGCCGCGCAGGAGCTCAAAGCAAACAACCCCGATGATTATCCCGCTGTTACACTTGCCATCTCCAAACAACAGGGCGCAGATGCCATGCAACTGTCCGAGAAAATACTCAAGAAAGTTGAGCACCTAAAAAAAGAATCCATTGCTTCAGATATCGAAGTAACAGTCAGTCGCAACTACGGATTCTCGGCTTCGGAGAAAGTGACCGAACTCTTGTGGCACCTGACAGGAGCCATCATTGCCGTGACACTTTTTGTGATGCTCGCTATGGGCTGGCGCGGAGGTCTGGTTGTATTCCTGTCCGTTCCCGTCACATTCGCCCTTACGCTCTTTGCGTACTACTTCATGGATTATACGCTTAACCGTATTACGCTCTTTGCGTTGGTATTCGTGACAGGTATTGTGGTGGACGACTCCATTATCATTGCCGAGAATATGCACCGACACTTCAAAATGAAGCACCTGTCCATGCGTCAGGCAGCCTTGTTTGCTATCAATGAAGTAGGTAACCCAACCATTCTGGCTACACTTACCGTTATTGCGGCCGTATTGCCTATGGCCTTTGTTTCGGGTCTTATGGGTCCTTATATGAGTCCGATGCCTATCGGTGCTACCATCGCAATGGTCTTCTCACTCATCGTCGCACTTACGCTTACGCCGTATCTGGGATACCTGTTTCTTAAACACAAGAAAAACGATAAAGGATCAACTGATCCCGATAGCGAAGATATCGATACCGATCAGCTGGAGAAGGGATGGATTTACCGTTCTTATGCCTGGTTTGTGAATCCGTTATTGAATTCCCGCAGAAAACGCTGGACGTTTATGATCTTCACCATCGTGTTGCTGCTGGCTTCCGTATCCTTGTTTTTCCTGAAAGTGGTACCCGTAAAGATGCTTCCTTTTGACAATAAAAACGAGTTTCAGGTAGTCATCGATATGCCCGAGGGCACAACGCTTGAGCAAACGGCTGCCGTGACACGCGAAATCGCAGCCTATATCGCCACACAGGATGAGGTACAGAACTATCAGACCTATATCGGCACATCGGCCCCGATCAGTTTCAACGGACTCATGCGTCACTACGACCTGAGAAAAGGAGATCATGTGGCCGATATTCAGGTGAATCTCACGGACAAAGGCGACCGGGATATCCAAAGTCATGATCTGGCAAAAAGTATGAGAGCACCGATTCAGAAAATCGCAGCCCGCTACAATGCCAATGCCAAGGTAGTCGAAGTGCCACCCGGACCTCCCGTTCTCTCTACACTTGTAGCCGAGGTTTACGGCCCCGACTATAAAGAGCAGATTAAGATTGCCGGTCAGATCGAACAGCTGTTCCGCCAGACCGAAGGCGTTGTGGATGTCGATCAGTTTACCGAAGCCGATCAGATCAAATACCGCTTTGAAGTAGATAAGCAAAAAGCGATGGCACGTGGAATTGCTCCTGCACGCATTACCGAAAACCTTACCGCAGCCGTATCGGGCAAATCGGCCGGATACCTCCATCAGGAAGATGCTTTGGCTCCTGTGGCTATTCGTCTTCAGCTGAGCGATAGCGAAAAAGGAAACGTAAACGAGCTCAATAGCTTGCCCGTGCAAAATATGATGGGTGGCGTTTCAACCTTGGGCGATCTGGCTCAGGTAAAACAAGAGGTGAAAGAAAAAAGCATCTGGCGCAAAGATCAGAAACGCGTTGTTTACGTCGTGGCTGAGCTTGCCGGTGATCTCGAAAGCCCTGTTTATGCCATGCTTGACATCAACGAGAAGCTCGCACAAATCCAGGTTCCCGAAGGCTATGGCATGGAAATACTCGATAGCGCACAACCTGAGAATGAAGACAACTTCGCGATCAAATGGGATGGCGAATGGCAAATTACCTACGAAGTGTTCCGCGATCTGGGGCTGGCTTTTGTGATTGCGATTCTCATTATCTACCTGCTTATTGTCGGCTGGTTCCAGAATTTCCTTGTACCGGTAGTCATGCTCGTAGCTATTCCGCTATCCCTTGTGGGTATCGTCGTAGGCCACTGGATGATGGGCTCTTATTTTAGTGCCACATCCATGATCGGATTTATCGCACTGGCAGGTGTCATGGTTCGTAACTCCGTATTGCTGATTGACTTTATCAATATCCGGCTCGAAGAGGGGGTACCCCTCAAAAGAGCAGTCCTTGAGGCAGGTGCAGTACGTACCACACCGATTGTCCTTACAGCCGGAACAGTTGTTTTGGGTGCTATTGTGATCCTTTTCGACCCATTGTTCCAGGGATTAGCCATTTCACTCATGGGAGGTACAATCACCTCTACAGTCCTTACGCTTATAGTCGTTCCGCTTATGTATTACTGGATGATGCGTAAGAAATATCCCGAAACGGATGCAACGAAACAAACAAAAAATAAATAAGGTCCTATGAAACTTTTAATAGTCCTTTATCTTAAAGAAGAGCTCAGCCATGTGCGGGCTCTTCTTAAAAAAGCAGGTGCTGCTGTCGTAACGGAAATTCCTGCTTCAGGAATAAAACTCAATCACCTCTCATCGCTAAGTACCTCCTGGATAGGTCATACACAAGAAGAGGCAGATGTTCTGGTTGCAATCAGCTTTACGTCAGAGGAAAAGGCCCACGAGGTAATTACTCAGATAAATACAGAAAACAGAAGAAGATCAGACTTCCCGATACACGGTTTCGTCGTGAGCGTGGAAGAAATGACTCAAATCGGATAAAAAAAGAGTGGGACTATACCTGGTTGTATAGTCCCACTCTTTTTTATTTAAGGATGTTAGTTGATATTGTAAAAATCCGGTTTGATAACAAAGCCAACGCGAATCATGTTACGATACTCTTTATAGTCGAGCAGACTTTCACCATATCCACTGGATGCAGTAAGCATCAGGTATTGATTCCATTTTTTATTTATCCTGTACGCAACAGAAGCAACAGTATTCATATTAATAAATTTATCACGCGGATTTAACTTTACACTGTACCACCATAGTTGATTTTTCGAGATGTGATCTAAAGCGATTGTTCCATAACCTTTATATTTAAGCAAATCCTTATTGTATTTACCATCAATATAAGGAATATAAGCTTCCAGCTTTATTGATGTGCGCATATTATAAAAGTACTTTGAAGAAAGACTCAAATAGTTCCAGCTTCTTGAATCCTCCCCATCCTTTCCGTTCGACTCATGTTCGATTTGCAGAGCAAAAGCCCCTTTTAGCTTATTGTCGCGAATATAATATCTTCCGATTCCAATGCCCGGATTATAATTGTTATCTTTAAATGGGCTCGAATGCTCGAAAATATTCCAAAAAGATCTTTGAGTGTACGTGACAAAAAGAAACGAATTAAATGGGAGTGTACTTTTAGTCAGCCGGTGACGGATACTTAACTGAAAATGAATATCCGAATTAGCCTTGTCTGGCATTTGATCAAAAGGGATTCCAATGAGAAAATAATTGTCTTTATTAACCCCAAATGCAGGCTGTTTGTCAAGTACCTGTCGAACGATTTCATCCGAAACCCGTATAGGATCATGCTTCAACAGAGGTGTATTTTTTATTTGATTCAAATACGCTTCTTGCCTGCCAGTGCTGTCCAGTAGATTTATGGTCACTTCCTGTGCTTGCAAATTGCTTAGAACTAGATGATTGAAAAGAAAAAATAAAATAGCTAGCCTTAGACCTTGTGTCATTGTCATATTCAATTTTAATGATTTTGTTTATGCAAACAAAATTACAAGGTTTATGAGGGTGCAAAAGGAAGTCAGAGCTGCCATCCGATATTAAAAACACTGTTTTAGATCAATCATCTTTTAAGTAGAAACCCTTCTTTTTTATCACCGATCCGCCTATTCAACCGATTCAGTCGTGTAAGTCGTATCTAATCCTTTTTCCTGAACTTCGGCAGGAACACGAATACTACCCGCAGCGTTGCATAATTTCAGAATCAGATAAGTTAAAACAAAGGCATATACAGCAACCAGCAAAGCACCCCCTGTTTGAACCAGCAGTTGTTTACCACTAGCAGCTATTCCGTTAACCTCTTCAGCAGCTAGCACACCTATCAGGATCGTACCAGTCAAGCCTCCCATACCGTGAACACCCCATACGCCTAAAGCATCGTCCCAACGCATTTTTTTTGTCAGGGTCAGACATAGAAAACAGATACATGGGGCAAAAATTCCGACAATGACAGCACCCTGTGGTGTCACATAACCCGAACAGGGAGTTATCGTTGCTAATCCGGCTACAGCACCTGTCATAAATTCGACCATTGAGAATTTTTTGTCACGCATATAAGCTAAGAACATCCATACTGTTGCAGCAAAACCACCCGCAATCCCTGTGTTTGTAAATGCGATAGCAGCTGTTTCACCGCCCGTTAAAGCACCACCGGAGTTAAATCCGAACCATCCAAATAAAAGGATCGATGCACCAATAGCCATCCATACCGTATTGCCAGGTCCCGATTTAGAGATAAACGCTCTTTTGCCGAAATAAAAAACAGAAGCCAGAGCAGAAAAACCGGCAGCTACATGGATAACAGTTCCGCCTGCATAATCCACAAAACCCCAATGACTTAAGAATCCCTGACCCCATACCCAATGCGCTACAGGGAAATAGATCAGAATCATCCACAAAATCAGAACCTTAATCCAACCACCCAAAGTCATGCGATTAGCAAAAGCCCCTGTCATCAATGGAGCAGTAATAATAGCAAACATCAGCTGGTACATGAAGAACATAAGAAAAGGAATCTTCGATCCATAATTCGGATTAATCGTAAAATCCACGTTGTTCAACATAAAATAATGCATCGGATTCCCTATAAAACCAGCTGCATCATCACCAAATACCATAGAAAATCCCCCAAGCACCCACATAACCGTTACTATACCTATAGCCACAAATGTATACCTCATCATGGTCAATGCATTTTTTCTTTCTACTAATCCTCCATAAAAAAATGCAAGTCCGGGTGTCATGAAAAATACTAATACCGTAGTGATAACCATAAAGGCGACATCACCATTATTAATTGTTCCATTCATAAAATTTGAAATCTAGTAAATATGTTTTTTGAATAACACATCTATTTAAATAAATGTTTACAATGGATTATTCTTTGAAGCTGACCATAACAAAAGTAATTATAGGTTATATAGTTAGCGGATAGAGCGAAAAGGGCATAAAAAAGGCAGATGCACATTCAAGTACATCTGCCTTAAAACAAAAAAGTATATGATTCACCGATGCATCACGCACCAGTAATCTTTACAAAATCTTTTTGCAAATACACAAACAAGATTCAAAGGCTATTGACACAACCATCTTTGCGTCTGTACTTTCAAAAAATGAAAGTACCCGTTTGTGTTACTAATTAACT
>JBOFCW010000182.1:0-10001 GCA_051646395.1 Bacteroidales bacterium | reverse complement strand
CGGCAGGATCGATTTGCGGAGCTCCGAAAAAAAGCACTTGTGAAATCATAAAACGTGCTGAAGGTATTTCCCGCGGTTATTATACGGGAATCGCCGGCATATTCGATGGAGAGAACCTCGACAGCGGCGTATTGATCCGCTTTATCGAGCAGGATGAGAAGGGTGAATTTCATTTCAGAAGTGGTGGTGGAATTACCGCGAAAAGTGATGCACAAAGTGAATATGATGAATTAATTCAAAAAATTTATGTACCCGTTTGTCGAAACAATAAAGATAAGTGAAGGAACGGTCTCATTGCCAGAGCTGCATGAAGCCCGCATGAACACGACCCGTCGGGATTTGTTCGGACAAACCGCCGGGCTGAAGCTGAAAGAAATATTTTCTCAGACTGATATTCCACAACAAGGGATGTGGAAATGCAGAATCCTTTACCGCGAAAATGTAGAGAAAATTGAATTCATTCCTTATCAGAACCCGGTTATCCGGACATTGATGCTCGTAGAGCATGACAATCTTCATTATCAGTATAAATCGACCGACAGAAGTGAAATAGAAAAACTGAAATCGAGAGCGGGCGGTTGCTCAGATATTCTGATCGTACGCGAGGGGCTGGTAACGGATAGCAGCTTTTGCAACGTCGCTTTTTTCGACGGATATCATTGGATCACACCGAAGGCCCCATTGTTGAAAGGCGTGATGCGAGAACATCTGCTAAACAGGGGTATGCTGATCGAACGCCATATCCCTGCATCGATGGTTCATGAATTTCAGTTGATTATGCTTTTTAATGCCATGAACGATTTCGGCCAGATATTACTGCCCGTTCATGAGATTTACTTTTCATTTCCGACAGGAGGAAGCTGCGGGTTCTGAGGAGACTGAACCCATTGGACAAACTGGAACTGTCGCAGATTAAATTCGGGAAGCATACTCATGACTTGTTCGAAAATACGGGATTGAATTTTTTCGAACGGATCCCAATCTGTCGTATTTACAAAGAAATTCAGGTTCAATGGCAGACCGGTACCTTCCGCAGGCAAATCCTGTATAATGATATAGGGCTCATTACTTACTTTATCATCCTCTTCGAGCATAAGTCTCAGCCAAACGCGAAACAACCCCAGGTTCGTTTGGAGCGCGCGCTGCTCAGTATGAACATCCTGAGCCAGCGTCTCGATTCCCTGAGCAGACAGATACTTTTGTACGAGTGGATCAGATTGTACTTTGTTGAGTAGCTCCGGTGTTGTACGCTCGATGGAATGGACATCTATCAAAACAGACTTCTTAATGCGCCGTACACCTGATTCTGACATACCGATCCAGTTCTGGAATGAATTCGTCACAAGCATATAAGCAGGTACATATACGATTGTATTATCAAAATTCTGAACGCATACGGTAAGTATCGATATATCTTTTACGTTTCCGTTAGCAAGTGTATTCGGAACTACAATCCAGTCGCCGATATGAATCATTTTATTTTCCGCCAACTGGACACCGGCTATAAATCCGAGCAAGGTATCTTTAAAAATCAGCAAAAAAACGGCAGCAAAGGCACTTAATGTAGTAAGCACCTGCGATATTTTAAATTCCATCAGTACCCCTGCTATGACCAGACACGCTATGGCTACGATAATCAGCCGGCACATCTCGACAACACCTTTATAGGGGCTTTTCGTGATATTCTGTTTTACCAGATAATAATCATAAACGGTTTGAACAACCGAAATCATGATACGGGCAAAAATAATGATCAGATAAATGGTAATACCTGTTTCGAGCACCTGCAATAATTTGGCATATTGGCTCGAAAAAGCCAGCGGCAAAAGGATAAGAATCAAAACGGGAGGTATAAATCCGAAAAGACGCCTGAAAAACTTATTCTCATACAGAATCCGATCCCAATTGGTATTGGTATGCATTACGATCTTATGCACCACTTTAATCAGCAATTTATTAAAAAGCAGATAAACCAGAAAAGCGAAAAGAATGATGACGACAAACACCAATATCCGATCCCACAGATCCGTATGACCGGTAGATATCCCCAAATCCGAGAAAACTTTGCGCGCAACTTCCAATACTTTATCCGATAAATCTCCTTTGTCAACTTTATCAGAGAGACTAGTTTTTACAAAATACTCCAACATATCTGCTTCTTTTTTTATTTTGATAACCAACAGACCTCGGATAATGTTTATTGAAATCGGAAATCTTACTAAAAAACAAGATTTGAATCCTGTTAAAATAAAAAAACACGAATGAACAAGGTTCACTCGTGTTTTTTATTTTCCGATATGCAAATCCTGTTAATCAAGATATTTTGACAGGGTTTTTTCCAATTCGTCTCCTCTCAGATTGGTCGCCACGATTTTTCCCTGCGGATCAAACAGGATCGTTGCCGGAATCGAGCGAATACCATATACGGCAGAAGCGGCACATTGCCAACCTTTCAGGTCGGACATCTGCGGCCATGTCATGTCCATATCTTTTACTGCTTTGATCCATGCATTTTTGTCGTTATCGAACGAAACGCCAACGATTTCGAATCCTTTTGGAGCGAATTTTTTGTATGCGGCAACAACAACCGGCATCTCACTTCGGCATGGTCCGCACCAGGAAGCCCAGAAGTCTACCAAAACATATTTTCCTTTACCTACATAATCCGAAAGAGAGATTTCTTTCCCATCCATATCAGGCATGGTCAGGTTGGTAAATTCGGCCCCGATCGCACCTCTTTTTGCTGCAGCCAGATATTCTTCGATATTAGTCATCAAAGGGGTTGCTTTGAAGGCAGGAGATGCCTGAGCCAATACCGCCTCAACTTCTTCAGGAGTCATATTGGCCAATGAGCGTGACAGAATATAAGTGCCGGCAAGCGAATTCGTATTACGGTTCACAAAGGCGATTCCATATTCGCTGATGACTTCTTCTATCGAATCGTAACGTTTCAGCAGTTCGTCGTTCTCTTCGGGAGTCAGTGTTCCGTCTTGTTTTTTTGCTTTATACTCTTTTACAATCGCATCGAGCTTTTTCGCCTCGGTATTCACATAAGCGGAATATGCCTGAAGCGAATCATTTGCCGGAGTGCCCGAAAGGAAATTCGGCTCTCCGATCTCAACCTTCAGATTCCCTTTTTCCAGAACAAAAGTAAGCGGACGTATTGCACGCGAATTGAACGTAAGTAATGCGATTTTCGGTTCTGCAGCCAATCCTTTGAATTCAAATTTACCGTTTGTCACCGTTGTGCTATCTAATGAGATATAGTCGGCATCCTCATTCATCGTTTGAAGATAAATCATATTCCCGTCCATCTCTGTGGAAGCCGTACCCTTGATGTCATACTGCGAAGGCGTTGAGCAGGATGCCAACATTCCTACAGCTGCAAAAGCCAATAATTTACGCATAATTATGTAATATTTAAGTTATTATTGCGTGCAAATGTAAATATTAGTTACCAATACTCATAACAAATCAGTTTATTTACCCATCACCGTAAACATTATTTTACGAGAGCTTCCTGTTTCGTCCATAACCGTGAGCAAATATCGTCCGGGATCGAGAGAGAATGCCATTTGATGATTGCCTTGTGTTTCGCCATAATATGTTTCACCAATGTACCAAAATACCGTAGCATCCTGACGCGAATGGGCAGCACGAAAAACCATTTTTTCTGCCTGTTTATTAAAACCGACAGGAGGATACAAGCACATATTGTGGCGTGGATAAATAATCTCTATTCTGTTTTCATAATCCTGACAGGCCGGTAGCATCGGAGGCAAAGGCTGATAGGACGGATTGTGAAGCCGGAAATAAAACTCTTGTGCCGGCGGCAGGATAAACCGATTTTCTTGTATCATCCGCGCCGTGGGATAACAGTCGGCATTGACCCGGTAACATCCGGTTTCATCCAGATTCAGTCTGTGGTGATAAGGACAAAGTGATGTTTGCTGACCGGAAACCGGGAGTGGTATTGTATCGCGGATTGTGCAATACATGCCGGCCCTGAATCCGCTTTCACGACAAACAATAATCTCTTTTAACTGATCCCGGGGTGATTCAAACCAACCTGTCTGAGGCAAGTGAGAGAAAACATCGAATAAGACGGGTGCGGCATATTCTACTCCACTCAACCCTGCCCGCCCTTCTCCGGAAGCATTACCGACCCAGACGCCAACTGTATGTCCCGGTGTGAATCCGATAGCCCAGGCATCACGAGCACCATAGCTCGTGCCCGTTTTCCATGCGATTTTCTTCATTCCCGAAAATGATTGCCAGTCGGATTCTTCTTCCGGCCGATTGAGCTCGGACATGGCTTCTACCATAAACCATAAGGCTGATTTCGAGATGGGAGGATTCGCATTTGTTGCATTGTCGGAAGATTTCATGACTGCGAGAGGTATCTGCCAGGAATTTTGCTCATCGAGTAAAATCCGGGCTAAGGAGGCATAAACGGAAGTGAGATTCCACAAGGTTCCTTCTGCACCTCCCAGTATGAGAGAAAGTCCGTAATGTCCGGGTAGCCGATGGAGGGTATTCATCCCGCATTGAGTTAGTAAATCATAAAATCGCACATAATCGTAGGTCATCAGCATTCTGACCAGGGGTACGTTGAGAGAACGGCTGATAGCCTGGCTCGCGGGTACTGCGCCATAAAACTCTTTGTTGTAATTACGGGGTGAAAAGCCATTGACATATAAAGGGATATCCGGAATGAGGGTAGATGGTAACAACTGCCCGGCATCAAGCATGGCTGCATAAAGGATCGGTTTCAATAAACTACCGGTACTCCGCTCTCCGAAGACCATATCTACGTGCATGCCTTGTTGTTGGTCTGATAAAACGGAAGGATTACCGACATAAGAAAGAACATGCCCGGTAGCATTTTCGACCACAAGAATTCCCATGTTATAAATATGGTTTGATTGATAGCGTGAAGCATACCTGTTGGCGATGGCAAGTGTTTGTTTTTGCAGATTCACGTCTAAGGTAGAGTAAATACGCCCTTTCATATTTTTCTTTCTGAACCGGTCGAGCAAATGAGGAGCGAGAGCCGGCAACGGGGCTGGCTGTTCGGGTACCGGTTCGTCCAACGAAAGCGAGTAAGTCAGTTCGTCGATTTCTCCTGTACGATAAAGCTCTGCTAAAAGGTGGTTCCGCTTTTTTCGCAGTGATTCACGATTCCTTCCGGGATGAATCAAAGCGGGTGAGTTGGGCAATACAGCCAATAAGGCAGCTTCTGCCCAGGAGAGCGTTTCGGGTGAACGTGAAAAATAGCGCCAGGAAGCAGCTTCTGCTCCCACCGTATTGCCCCCGAAAGGGGCATGCGTCAGATAACAGGAAAGAATCTCCTGCTTGCTATGGGTCAGTTCAAGACGAAAAGCCAGTATCGCCTCGATTATTTTTTCAGAAAAAGTTCGTTTCCGACCTTTACGCGAGAGCCTTATCAACTGCATGGTAATGGTACTTCCTCCGCTGACGACCCGGGCTTGCTGTAGATTGATCCGGATAGCGCGGCTAATGGCGAGCGGATCGACACCCGGATGCATGTAGAAACGGCGGTCTTCGAAGCAAAGGATCGATTTTTCGAGCTTTTCCGGAATTTGTCTCATTTCCGGAAAACGCCATTGTTGATCGTCTGAAATGCGAGCTCCCATTAAAGTAGAATCAGATGAAAGAAGAATATCCGATGGGGTATCTTTAAAAAGAGGCGAAGGCAAACAAAACCAAAAAAGCGAAAAAAGGAACAAAAGAAACGTAATAATAAATTGATTTACAATTTTCACTTGATATAAGAGGATATTATTCGATATAATTCAGTATTTATTGGTAAATATATGTAATTTTATGAATACTTATAATTACCAATGTAAAATCAACTTATCTGCTATATCAATAAAGTTATGAGACATAATTTTTTGAATTTCTTTTTCTTATTCTTTTTATTACATCTTACCCAAAGTTGCACAACAGACCAGAATAACGCACAACCTCCATTAAACGACTATGTGGCAGAGTTCACATCGGGAGTGGTCAGCCGGAAAACAACGGTTGAAGTAATTCTGAATGATCCGCTCTCGCCTGAACAACAAAAACCGGAATTTCTACAGCAAGCTTTTTCAATTACCCCCCGGATACAGGGGAGGCTGGAAGTTGCGGATGATAAGAGATTATTATTTAAACCGAAAGGAATGTTTGAGCCGGGTAAAAAATATACGATAACCTGGGATCTGAATAAATTTTTCAAGACGAATGAGAACAACAAACAGTTTACATTTTCATTTGAAACGATAAAATCGGAAATTAGTTTCCGACTGAATGAGATGAATACGGATTTGCATTCATTCAGGGATTCGATTTATGAATTCAGAGGTACGTTGTTATTGTCCGATTGGAGTGATAGCGCGACCATCCACGATATGATCGAATTCGATACTCCGGTGAATATTCGCTGGGAGAAGACAGGATTGTCGAAATCTTACGACATCTCCTTTAATGCGAAAACGCAATCGGAAAAAACCAGAGAAATAGCAATCTCGACAAAAAAAAACAAAGACGGATTCCCGCGGAAAGAACTGACGAAGGTCAGGGTACCCGGTCGGAGTGATTTTGACGTTTATTCAATCGAACTGGATAAGGAGCGGGAAGAATTTGTCTGTGTAACATTCACGCGGACGCTGGCTCCGGATCAGGATTTGACAGGTTTAATCGAAGTTACTCCCGGCGAAGACGTAAGCTATTCTATTGAAGATAATAAAGCAAAAATTTGGTTTCAGGATAAAAACATAGCCAACAGGGAGATTACTATCCACGATGGAATCCGGGCTTTTTATGGAAACCGGACTCTCGTAAAAAAAACGGATGCACCCAATCGCTATCACCGGGTTGTCAGTTTCACGAATAACTATCCTTCGCTCGAATTTATCGGACAGGGCGGAATTTTACCACAGGGAGATAATCTGATCGTTCCTTTTTCGGCAACCAACCTACGGGGAGTAATCGTACGAATCATTAAGGTATACAGTAATAACATCCATCAGTTCTTACAAAGGAATCAACTTCCGGATAACAACGAGTTGGCAGCGATGGGCGAATTGCTTTGCCGTAAAATCATATTTTTGGATGAAAGAGGAGACTATGATCTGAATCAGCGGAACACCTTTGCGCTGGATATGAAAGAACTCATTAAAACAGAACCGGGAGCACTCTACAGGGTGATACTTTCTTATAATTATGAGTTGTCGGCTTATCCTTGTGATGGCATCGTAAAAAAGACAAAACGAGAACTGATTGCGGAAAATAAAAAACTCGAGGAACAGGAAAAGGCAAATTTCGGCAATGGGAATGCCTATTATTATTTTTCTGACCAAAGCTGGGAAAATTATAACTGGGAAAAACGCAACATGCCATGTGAACCCTCTTATTATGTGAATAAACAGAT
The DNA here is from genome assembly GCA_051646395.1 of Bacteroidales bacterium. Taxonomy (GTDB): domain Bacteria; phylum Bacteroidota; class Bacteroidia; order Bacteroidales; family JAUNSR01; genus JAUNSR01. Next base: position 2,560 of record JBOFCW010000182.1, on the reverse strand, counting down.
CAGCAAGAATATTCTTCATTCCGATCTGGGAATCATCGCCAAACGGGGAGACCGCGGAAAAATGTTCGTAGCAGTAAACAACTTACTAACGGCTGAACCGGAAGGGGATGTTTCGGTAAGTGTATATACTTATAATAATCAGGAGATTGGAAAACAAACCACGTGGGAAAACGGAACTTCAGAATTTGACTTGAAGTCGAAAGAACCATTTTTTCTGATCGCTCAAAAAGGGAAACAAAAAGGATATTTGCGGATGGCTCCGGGAGAGAATCTTTCGATGAGTGCATTCGACGTATCGGGCGAGGAGGTGAAAAATGGCACCAAAGGTTTTATTTATGCGGAAAGGGGTGTATGGCGTCCCGGCGATACGTTGTTCGTAAGTTTTATTTTAAACAATCCTTATGGTGATTTGCCGGAACGACATCCGGTTACGTTTGAGCTGTTTACTCCCTCTGGACAATTATACTGGCATAAATCACTATCAACCCGGGCAGATAATTTTTATGTCTTCAAGCCGGCTACATCGCCGGAATCGCCGACAGGCGTATGGAATGGTAAAATAACGGTCGGGGGGATCAGTTTCGAGAAAAAATTCAGGATAGAGAGCATCAAACCCAACCGGATGAGTCTTGATCTGTCTTTCGAAAATGAAATTCTGAAACGGGACTCTCTGATCAGAGCTTCACTCCACGCGCAATGGCTTACGGGAGCGACGGCATCATCTTTGAATTATGATATCTATTTGTCGTTGGTTCCTTTTCCGACAAAATTCAAAGGTTTCAAAGACTATGTATTCGAAGATCCGACACGGAAATTCTCTGCCACGGATATCCTTTTTTCGAAGGGACATACGAATGCGAAAGGATCTGCTGAAATATCGACGGTCATGAAACAGGGTGGTTTTGCTCCGGGGCTTCTGCGAGCTCAGTTTCTGACGAAAGTATATGAAGAATCGGGCGAATTCAGTATCAATACGATACAGAAAATATATTCTCCGTTTAGTTCGTATGTCGGTATTTCTTCTCCTCAAAAAAATGAGGATGCCCTGAGTACGAATAAAAGTTATCAGTTTGATATTGCGTCTGTATCTGCGGAGGGTAATCCGGTTGGTTCACAGGAAATCGAATTGAAAATATTCAAAGTTGAATGGTATTGGTGGTGGAGTTCGGATATGAGTCGTGTTGCGGATTATGTATCGTCTTCTTATAACAAACCGGTCAGAGTGATGAAACTGAAGACCAATAATAATGGGGAAACCGCTTTTTCGCTCAAAATACCGTCAATGGATTGGGGTACTTATTATATTCAGGCAAACAACACGACAAGTGGTCATCAAAGCGGAATAATGGCATATTTCGATAGTTATGAAGAAGGTTTAAGTAATCGGAATCCAGAAAGAGCGATGTTACTCAGTCTGGACTCGGAAAAGGATAATTATGCTCCGGGCGATGAAGTGGTGATCCGGTTTCCATCGACAGCACAAAGTAAAGCCATCATTACGATAGAAGCCAGTGGCGGGATCTTGCAACATCATGAGATCAATTGTCAGGATAAGAATACTGCATTCCGTTTTAAAGCAACCCGGGAAATGCAACCGAATATCTATGTGAGCGTGACGTTACTGAATCCGTATGCTTCGACCGAAAATGATTTACCCATCCGCCTTTATGGGGTGATTCCGGTAAAGATTTATGATAAAAGCTCCGTCCTGACCCCGGTTATAGAGGCTCCGGAGAGTGTACGGCCAGGCTCTGTGTGTAAGATAAAAGTAAGCGAAAAAAAGGGACTGCCGATGACCTATACGCTGGCCCTGGTTGATGAAGGTCTTCTTGATCTGACGAATTTCCATACTCCCTCTCCATGGGATGCCTTTTTTGCAAAAGAAGCTCTGGGAATGCGTACCTGGGACATGTATAACTATGTTTTGGGTGCCTATGGCGGGAAAATAGAACAGATATTCAGTATCGGAGGAGATGACGCATTGAACAAAGGTCCCAAGGCGATTGTGAATCGTTTTAAACCGATGGTTCGCTTTGTTGGACCAATAACGTTAAAAGCCAAAGAGGTTTCGAGTATTTCAGTGAAAATACCAGATTATATGGGCAAGGTGCGTTGCATGGTGATTGCCGGAAATAATGACCACCAATACGGGCATGCACAGCAGGATATTTTTGTAAAACAACCGCTGATGGTTTTGGGGACACTACCCCGGCAGCTGAATACAGGAGATGAAATTTGGGTTCCGGCAACGGTGTTCGTAATGAATAATAACATAAGTAAAGTGAACGTAAGCCTGGAGGTGAATGATTCGTTTACGGTGATCGGAAGTAATACGCAGGAGGTGTTATTTGACAAGCAGGGAAGCAAGGTCGTTTGGTTTAAGGTAAAAGCAAAGGATGTGCTTAAGCCCGGACATGTCCGGATCCTTGTAACCGGAGATTCAGAAAGAGCATCCTGGCAAAGCGACATAAGTATCGTATCTCCGATTTATACGGAAAAAAAAGCTGAAAACTTCATCTTGAAAGCAGGTGAAAGCAAAGAGATAACAACAAAGCCTTTC
>JBOFCW010000134.1:0-5504 GCA_051646395.1 Bacteroidales bacterium | reverse complement strand
ATATTCTGGATATCTGATTCATCTTAACGACTCCACCCAGGCCAAACCATCTTCTCCTATCCCTGTTTTACTTTATTTTTCAAAAGACTCCACGCGTAAACTCCCCAATACCGGTGATCATATTATAGGACAGATTCAGTTACGCAGAATTAAAAACAATGGAAATCCCTTTGAGTTTGATTTTGAAAAATACATGCGCCATAAAGGCATTCTTTATTCTGCTTATATAAACTCCTACCACACGGTTTTCTTTACAACAAACTATGAGAATCATTTTGAAAAAATACTTGGGACGATATTTCAAAAAAGTAACCAACTCCGGAATAGAATATCCGATTGGTTACAGTTACATGTATCTTCAGAAAGAAACCGGGCATTTTTATCGGCAATCATCATCGGAGACAAAACTGGAATCACGCAAGAAATACGATCAGACTTTTCTATGAGCGGACTATCTCATATTCTTGCTGTAAGCGGCCTTCATACCGGAATTATATTCTGTTTATTAATGGTCTTACTCTTTCCGATAAGGCTATTCGGTATAAGACCCTTACTTTACCTGATCATAATTATAATCATGTGGGGATACGCGATGCTCACCGGGTTTTCAGCGTCAGTCAATAGAGCCGTCAGCATGATAACCATACTTTTGGTATCTCGAATCATTCATCAGGACAACAACCCTCTGAACAGCCTGTTCATAACAGCGTTCATCCTCCTGGGAATTAACCCTTACTATCTTTTCGATCCGGGATTTCAGTTAAGCTTTCTTGCTGTTTTATCCATTCTGATATTTTATCCATTATACCAGAAAGCCATTCCCAAAAAGTTTACCCTCCTTAATCCGGCTCTGAAAATCGTATCGGTTACACTCGCTGCCCAAATGCTTACCCTTCCTTTAAGCATCTTTTACTTCCATACATTTCCGTTATGGCTGATTCCTGCCAATCTTCTTATTCTACCCCTGTTACCGTTATTACTATTTATTTCCATATGCGGCATTATTTGCACCCTGTTAGGAATAAATCAATCACTATTGACAAACATCATGAACGAAGGAGCAGATTTAATTTTTTCTATCAGCACTTTTTTTGCGGAAATCACTTCTGAAATAAGATTTTATCCTGAAAAAGAAGAGACATTTCTAATATTTTTTTTCATCTCAACCCTGATTGTATATTTACATAGCCGGAAATTAAAATGGCTATCAATCAATCTGGTTGTAATCGCAACATTCCTTTCTCTCCAATTCATAAAAACGAACAACCAGAGCAATACAGAAATTGTCTTTTTCAATAGACAAACCTCCGATAAACTTTGTTTTATACAGGATAAAGAATGCTTTATATATGATCCGGATACAACCAAAAAGTTGAATTATACGCCAGAAGAAGAATTGATAAAAAGAAAAAGAATCGAACGAATTACCTTGTTAAGACATGACACGCTTATGCGAAACGGAATTTTCACAAAAGCTCCTTTCGTACAAATCGCGGATAAAAAATTCTGTATTATAACAGGAAATCAGTTCAGACGCAAATATTCATCGTATTTACCAGAAATAGACTACATGATCATCGGGAGCAAATTCACAGACAAACCCGAAAACCTCCTGAAAATCGCCCGCTTTTCAAAACTTATTTTATTGCCGTCTCTCTCGTCTTATCAGCGAAAAAGAAGTATCGCTTTCGCCGATAGCTTAAACATCCCTTCATATGACATTCGGAAAGAAGGAGCTTTCAGACTGAAAACGAATACATTTAAAAATCAATACCTAAGCGAACATTAAATTGACGTCCAGTCAGATAATTCGGGACAGCATATTGTTGATCCTGAACAGACGTAACCCAATAATAAGAGTTAACATTACTGATTCCTAGAAGATTGAACACATCAATACCCAACCAGATATTTTTCAAATGTCGAAAGAATCCCCTATTCATAAATGCGTCATTCTCTGCATTCATCACTCTCGAAAGTCCAATATCCACTCTTCGATAAGGCGATGTCCGAAATACCCCGGCCGTGCGTCCGCGGGATGGTGATCCAAAAGGCAAACCGTCTGCCCATATGGCTTTCAAACTCATTTTATATTTGGGAAACCGAGGAACATAGTCATTGAAGAACAAACCGAAACTATATCGCTGTTCTGTTGCCCTGGGCACCGTCATGCCTAAAAATGTTTCGCGCGCCCGCATCAACGAAAAACTTATCCAGGAATCTGTTCCGGGAACAAACTCTCCGAAAAATTTCGTATCCAAACCGGCAACATAACCCTTGGCAATGTTCTCACCATAATAGCGGATCCGCACATTATCTACTTCATAAGGAACCAAATCATCCAGCTTTTTATAATACAATTCGGCCGTAACCTTAAACGGTCTATCCATCGCTTTAAAAGAATAATCCCCCCCGAGTACAAAATGAATGGCACGTTGGGACTTGATCTTTTCATTCATTTTCACTTTCAAATTACCCGATTCATCGCGAATGGTATCTCTGTATTCCTTATAAAAAGGAGTTTGATAATACAAACCTGTAGCAAAACGTAATGTAAGACCCGAAAGATTTTCAGGAACAAAGGCGATTGATGCACGCGGACTCGCAATAAACTCTTTATTATACGACCAATAGGATGCACGAACACCCGCAGTCAATGTAAAGCGGCCGGCGTCATTATTGAATCGGTAAGTATCCTGTATAAACGCCCCCATACGCGTTGTGGTATTATCAAAACGTGAATGAAGACTATAGATTACATCTACACCCGGCCCCTGATGCGGCAAGGAATAACCTGATGAATCTCGCATCTCCCATTCACTGATCTTATCTTTAATTCGTTCACTTTGCACATTCAGTCCGTATCCGATCTGATGATTGCGATATTTTGTATTTCCCTTCAACGCCAAAGCCAGAACCCTGGCATTGAGTTTGTTTCGGGCATGCTCGTGATATGCACCAACACCCAATGACCCCTGACCGGCCGTATCTTCCCCCTCGATATCGTCCAACCAATACTCTCCGGTTATGTCATATGTCTCATTCTCATCTGTCATAAAAGCTGAAACGAGCAATTCTAACTCAGTACGCCTGATCCCTGAAAACTGAAATGAGGCTGCTCCAAAAAAAGTCCGGAAAAGATCCTTTTCCTGTCCATCGAAATAAACTTTAAACTGCTTGGCATCATTCATCGTTCCAAAAGAAGTTGTCCTGCTTTCAGGTCGGAATTGATAACTGTTTTGAGAGAAATTACCCAGAAAACTCATTCCCCACTTTTCATTTAAACGAAAAGTAAGATAAGTCTTATAATCAAAAAAACTAGGATTATACTCCCCTTTCGTATCCAGAGAACTCAACAATGACGAATTTGTTTTATAACGAAACCCATGCAATTGTGTAAACTTACCCACAGCCTGACCAATTGAAGCTGTTGCCCCCAAAAAACTACCCGATACGGATCCCTCAAACGACTCTGGCTTTTTATAAGTAATATCCAATACCGATGCCATTTTATCTCCATACTCTGCCGCATAACCCCCGGAAGAAAAACCGATCGAACCGACCAAATCCGGATTAATGAAACTCAGTCCCTCTTGTTGACCGGAACGCACCAACAAAGGTCGATATACCTCAATTCCATTGACATAAACGATATTTTCGTCGAAATTTCCACCGCGCACAGAATATTGTGAACTCAATTCGTTACTCGAGTTAACCCCTGCCATTGTGGTGAGCAACGCTTCCACACTCCCTCCCGAAGCATCCGGCATCAATTTACTTTTACCGACATCTATCTTTTCGAGTGTATTCGTTTGTATCCGATTCGCTGTAACTTCAACCTCACCCAGTGCCTCAGCATTTGAGTATAACCGAACATTTAAAACAATCTTATCTGTAGGAGCAGAGAGAGTTCGCGTCACCCGTTTATAACCAAGACAACTGAACATCACGGTTATCGTATCACTTTTTGGCACGTTTAGTTCATACTTCCCCTTGAAATCGGTCAGTGTACCGACCACACCATTTTTCAAACGAACATGAGCAATCTCTACAGGCTGGCCATCCGAATCGGTTACCGTCCCTGCGATCTTAATCAAATTCTGACTATATACGTTAGTCAGAAAAAATGTATATAATAAGACAAAAAGTATTCTCATCGAAAAGAATTAGCATTAGCACTTTATAGATAACGCAGAAATCATCAATAGCGTATATCGTCAAAAAGAAGAAATGCAAAATTACCTCTTTTTGATGTATATTTGCGTTATCAAATTAATGAATGCAGTTCATACTAATAAAAAATACGATATGGAAAACTTTCATGACTTATTGATCCGACGTCGCAGTATCCGAAAATATACAAACGAACCGTTAACACCCGAACAGGTAAGACTCATACTTGAAGCAGCATTAATGTCGCCGGCAGGTAAAAGAAAAAATCCCTGGCAATTCGTTGTTGTGGAAGACAGGACTATGCTTAATCAGTTAGCTCAGGCCAAAGAACATGGGGCAGGCCCGATTGCCGGGGCATCTCTTGCTGTGATAGTTGTTTGCGATCCGTATATATCAGATACCTGGATCGAAGATGCTTCCATCGCATCAATTCTGATGCAATTACAATGCGAAGACCTTGGTCTGGGTAGCTGCTGGATAGAAATGCACAACAGATTCTCGGCAGAAGGGATACCAGCAACAGATATCATCCGTAATTTACTGGGAATACCGGCTGAACTTGCCGTATTATCGGTAATCGCTATCGGACATAAAGATGAAGAAAAAAAGCCTTTTGACCCAGAAAAATTACAATGGGAAAAGGTTCACATTGGCAACTGGAAATGAAAGATAAAGAAACACGCATTTGCACGGGCATGACACTTGCCTTTTATGGATTATTACTTTTATTGAATGCCTTTGGCATTTTCAGCTCTTTTTCACTGAAATTCAGAATGGAACTATTGGATTGGAGAACATTCCTCCTGTACGGTGCGGCTTTCTTTTTGATATTCAAAAAAGACAAAACAATCGGACTATTATTATTGGTCGCAGGATTACTGACCCGCTTCAACTCAGTATATGGTTACATCATGGAATACCTGTTTTTAGTTGTTCCTCTTGCTTTTCTTTTCGGGGGAAGCTGGCTGTTGGTTTTAGCTTTAAAAAAATAAAAACAGATGAAAAGAGTAGTTTTTATCGGAGCCGGCAATCTGGCTACCAATCTGGCTAAAGAGATGCAATCCATCGGTTATGAAATTATTCAGATTTACAGCAAAACTGAAACCAACGCTCGTGCATTGGCCGAGGGCTTATCAACGAGATTCACCACATCCTTAAAACAGATAGATCCCAATGCAGACCTATACATTTTTTCGGTCAAAGACGCTTTTCTGAAAGAAGTTATTGCCGGAGTTCCGGCAAATCAGGGGTTGTGGGTTCATACTGCCGGAAGTATCCCTATGGACATCTTCTGTGGACACACCTCTCGTTTCGGAGTCTTTTACCCTTTG
>JBOFCW010000157.1:0-2479 GCA_051646395.1 Bacteroidales bacterium | reverse complement strand
CCAGACGAGTCAGTTCTTGTTTGTATTCTCCGTTCACCCAAAGTTGGGCTGTCGCATCCGGAATCGTGTAATCGAAGTTCTCCTCTGCAATCGATCGGGTTCTTCCTATTTTTACCCGAATGGTCGAATCCGGACAGATATACGAATGAAGGGATATTTTGGATTTGGGCAGATAACCCGTGTAAATCTCATCTTGTGGGGAGCAGGCTATCAATAAAGCAAAAGTTATCAACAACCCGAATATTTTGTTTGTAAGTATTGGTCTCATCTATGTAGTTTTTTAGCAAAAGGATCAGAAGTGCCATTGATATATCTTTTATAGCACCTGTTCAGATCAGAAAGTGAACGAATAGGTAAAAGTGGGGATAACCGGCAACATCCATTTGTAGGAGATGAACGGATTCATCTGTTGCGTCCCGCCTTCGTCCGGTTTCTCATATTTCCGATAGATATTTACCGCCGTGGTGTTGAGTCTGCAATAGGCATTGTATACGTCGATACTCCATGTCGATAACCCTCTTTTTCCTTGCCGGTAAAAATTGCAACCCAGGTCGAGCCGGTGATAAGCCGGCATACGGAAGTTATTGCGGTATTCCGGAAAGAAAACCTCTCCTCCGTTTACAGAAAGGCCCGGGCGCAGATTGCCGGGTAATACATCCGACGACTGATAACTTTCGAGCGCTACGGTCGTATTCGATCCGGAATGATAACTCCATGCGGCGCTGATATCGAATCGTTTTGAAAAACGGTGGTTCATCACGATATTCACATTGTGGCGTGTATCGAATTTGGCCGGAAAACGGTGTCCGTTGTTCACCTCGCCATTCGGGAACCAGCGGTTTGACCAACCCAGTGTATATCCGATCCAACCTTGTGTTTTCCCGGCGTTTTTCCGTAGCATCAGTTCCATACCGTAAGCATTCCCTTTCCCCTGTGTAAGCCCTTCTTTCCACAATGCGGTACGTTTGATGACTCCGTCTTTATAATCGGTCACGTTGTCGAGCGTCTTATAATATCCTTCCGCCGAAACATCCCATCCGGTTAAGAAACGATAGGTAGCTCCTCCGGTTATCTGGCGCGAATACATCGGGCGCAGATTTTCCGTTACGGGAACCCACAACTCGGCACTCATTAATAAGCCTTCGTCTGAAAGCATGTGGATGTATTGGCTCATTTCTGAATATGCCGCGCGCAATGTCAGTTCGGGTGTAGCGTGGCAGGAGAGAGCTACACGCGGTTGTAAGGTCAGGTAATTTTTATTTTCTGTATGAAACCCCACAAAGCGAACGCCCGCAATAAGCTCGGTTTTTTCCGTGATTCCGAAAATGTCTTCGGCATAAACTGCAAATTCAGTTGCTTTTATCCGGTCGGCAGAGGAGTTGCGGTCAGTTTTATTTTCTTCGTTCTTTTCGGAAATAACAGTTTTACTCATCTCCGGCGTGTATAAATGCCGGATCGCTTCCATTCCGAATTCAATCCTGTTTTTCTTCGACGTAATCCATGAAAAGTCTGCTTTGGCAGAAAGGTCACGAATACCGGTTTGTTCTCCAATAATCGTTTTTCGGCTCTTTTGCAGCTGTCCGTTATTTTCCTCGACCGAAGTTTTCCTGTTTCGGTGAGAGCGAAATTCAGTATAGGCAATGTTCGCTTTTCCGGAAAAGGTGCTATTTGGTCGGAACTCATATGTCAGGCCGGTAAGCGTATTTCCCCAGCGTCGTTTGTCGAGGCTCGACTCCGACGATTTTATTGTTTCTCCATCAGACGAGAAAACACCTTTCAACGTTTCCGATTGTGAAAAATGATCATTTCCCCAATAAGCAAGAAACGTAAGCTTATGGCCATCTGCCACACGGTGCGTTATTTTCGCATTGATATCGGTGAAATTATAATCGTAAGAGCTACTTGATTTTTCATTGCCGGAATCAGAGCTATTGATTGCTTTGTAAATCGGAACCGCGATAAGATCCAGGTAAGTACGTCGGGCGGATACCAGAAAAGAGGTACGATTCTTCCAGATCGGACCTTCCAGATAAGCGGTAGTCGAGATCAGACCGACAGCAACTTTCCCTTTCAGTTTACTGAAATCACCCTCTTTTACCTGCATATCGACAACAGAAGACAGACGACTACCGTAGCGAGCGGGAAACGCTCCTTTATAAAAATCGACCGACTCAAGTATATTCCCGTCAAAGGCAGAAAAGAAGCCGAACAGGTGATTCGGATTATACAATGAAATGCCGTCGACAAGAAACAAATTTTCGTCGCCGTTACCACCGCGCACAAACAATTCTGATTTTCCATCACTGCCCTGATTCACTCCCGGCAATAGCTGGAGCGCTTTTAACACATCATTTTCACTTCCCGGTGAAGGGATGAAGTTCATTAGTTCAGGAGTGAATCGGGTTTGTGCGATTCGTTCCTGGCTGATCATCCGTCTGATGTAGGCTGCATCGACAATTACTTCCTTCAGCTCTTTTTC
>JBOFCW010000103.1:0-4055 GCA_051646395.1 Bacteroidales bacterium | reverse complement strand
AAAGTCAGGTCCGTGTTGAATTTCATATGGAATTCAGCGCGGATTTTTATTTGAAGAAAATGCAGCGGATGGATAAGTGTTTTTTTTTGGACGCCTGTTTTAATATTATAGAACAAGATTTATGAAAACACAATTGAATTCAGTCGCGCTTATTCGTTTCGGTATTCCAGAAAGTGCCAATAATAAAGGCTGATATTTAACCAGATAATTATTAATTAATACATAAGAATGAAAAACATGCGTTTATTTCAAGGGCTGCCACTTCAAAAATGTTTGGTTGCATTACTTTGCACCAGCATGGCAATAGAGGATATTCAGGCTCAACTATCTCTTTCTGTAGGGAATAGTTCTCTAAAAGAAGTGATTAGTAAAGTGAAAAAACAGTCTAAGTATGAGTTTTTTTATGATGATGCACTCGCTGATTTACCTGTTAATAATATTGCTTTAAACAATGTTTCTTTGGAAACGATTCTTGAAAAAACCTTAGCAGATGCTGGAGTTTCATATAAGATAGAGGATGATATTGTTTATCTGTCTTCACAAAATAAGACTCAGCAAACTGTTTATAATCTGACCGGAAAAGTTACGGATAATTCCGGAGAGCCACTGATCGGAGTAAATGTTTCAGTAAAAGGTACTTCTGAAGGAACTATAACAGATTATGACGGAAAATATACGCTTAAGGTAGCCTCGGCTAATGCCGAAATTCAATTTTCATATATCGGATATAAACAACAACAAGTTCAGCTCAAAGGGCAGAAAACACTGAATGTAGTCTTAGCCGAAGATAATCAATTGATTGACGAGGTCGTTGTAACAGCATTGGGTATCAAGCGAGAGAAAAAAATGCTTGGATATTCTATTCAGGAGGTAAAAGGTGAAAATCTGAATACTACCGGAGATGCACAAGTTACAAGTGCCCTGCAGGGGAAAGTGGCTGGTCTACAGATCAATAATTCGACGACAGGTTTAGGAGGGTCTGCAAAAATAACCATTCGAGGCAACTCATCTCTGACAGATAATAATCAACCACTTTGGATTGTCGATGGTGTTCCATTTTCTGAGAATAGTTATTCAGGGGCATCAATGTATGAGGGCGTTGACCGAGGAAGCACTTCTTTTGATATCAATCCGGAAGATATAGAATCGATATCAGTATTGAAAGGGCCCAATGCAGCAGCATTATATGGATCGCGTGCCGGAAACGGAGTGATTCTGGTGACAACAAAAAAAGGAACAAAAAAAGAGGGTTTTGGCGTCAACTATTCCGGCACATTGACCTGGACGGAAATTGCGGATGGATTGGATACGCAGACCAGATTTGGACAAGGATCCGATGGTAAATATTCGGCGAAATCCATGTACAGTTTCGGGCCGGAACTTGATGGCTCCTTAGTTACAGCATGGAATGGAGAAGAACTGCCTTATCAGCGTTACGGAGATAAAATGAAGGACTACTTCCGAACCGGATTCAATCAGAATCACAATGTTTCTATTGGAAATGTTACGGAGGATGCTCATTTTAGAACTTCGTTCGGTGCGACAGATGCGCGCGGGATGTTTGATGATGAATCTCTGCGAAAATATAATATTGACCTCAATGCCGGGATGAAGTTTAATAAATACATGTCGATGGATGCTAAAATTTCTCTTTCGAATACAAAAGCAGAGAATCGTCCGACATTCGGTATTTGGGGGGAACTATCACAGCTGATGCTTATACCGAATAATGTTCGTCTTTCAGATCTGCAAAATTACTCGACGGAAGAAAAATTCCATAATAACTGGACCGGACCTACAACCGATTATTTGAATCCTTATTTTGTGAATAAGCAACACCGTAACTCGGATGAGAGATGGCGTTCGTTCGGGTATTATAATTTGAAGATCAATATCACCGACTGGTTGACTCTATCTTCTAAATATGCTTTTGACTATTACCGCACGAATATTTTCGAGGCTAACTTATCAAATGGGACAAAGACACCTGTATTGGCGGATATTACCGAAGATAATATGTCGAGAACAGAAGAAAATTATTTTGAATCGAATGCGGAATTCGTATTTATCGGGAACAATCAGATCGGAGATAAATTTCGTTTAGGATATACCCTGGGAAGTAACTTTATGTATGCTAATTTTAATTCGTTCGGAGGTCGTGTGTCAAATATGATTTACAAGAATCAGTGGATGTTCGGGCATGCACAACAATTAAATACTGCAAATGAAACCGGCTTCAGAAGGGGGACTAATTCTGTATTTGCATCGCTGCAAATGGCTTATAACGAATACTTATCATGTGATTTGACAGGTCGTCAGGATTGGTCTTCAACGCTGCCTGCAAAACATAATTCTTATTTTTATCCATCAGCAAATATCGGATTCGTAGCAACTGATTTTTTAAATAGTATCGATGTCAATGTGCCGACCTGGATGACTTTTGCAAAATTAAGACTATCGGCAGCCAAAGTAGGTAAAGATACGGATCCATTTAAAACTTATAATGTCATTACTGGTGGTTATCTGAATGGTTTATATGATCCGAAAGTATCCCACTTGCTGATGAATCCGAATCTGAAAAATGAAACAGCCTATTCATATGAAGGTGGTCTGGATATGAAATTTTTTGCAAACCGGTTGGGTTTTGATTTTACCTACTATCACAGCAGAACGAAGAATCAGATCATGGTAGTGCCTGCTCCGGCTCCATGGAATGACGGACAGATGATTAATTCAGGTTTGATTGTCAATAAAGGTCTTGAGTTGATGATTTATTCAACTCCGATTAAAACGAAGGATTTCACTTTTATGCTTGACGTGAATATGTCTCATAATAAATCGACGGTGGAGAAATTAAATGATGTAAAAAAACATATCTATTTTTCAGGTGATTCGAATTTTCCGGTTCTCGTTGGAGCCAGAGAGGGTGGCCGTTTGGGAGAGATTTATGCTAAGAAACTATTTAAAAGAGACGAACAAGGAAATATGATCATGAATAATGGTTTTCCTGATACTACGACGGATGAACAAACTCGTTTGGATAATCCGATCGGGTGTATTCAGCCGAAACTGTTGATGTCTGTTACACCTACGTTCAACTACAAAGGATTTATTTTATCGGCATTATTTGATATGAAATTCGGAGGGAATATTGTATCTGTATCCGAATCGGTTGCGACCAGTCATGGTATCTCAAAACTTTCAGAACAACGGGGTGATCTTATATTGCCAGGAGTAAAACGAGATGGTTCGGTAAATGACATTCCTGTTAAGTCTGAATTGTATTATCAGATGATTGGCGGACGTGATCAGGCAATAGCAGAAAATTTCGTTTATGATGCTTCATTCATCCGGTTGAAAGAGATTTCTGTAGGTTATTCTTTCCCGAATTCAATTCTTAAAAAAACACCATTGACTGCATTGAGGTTCTCTTTAGTGGGACGTAATCTGGCTTATTTACTTAAGCACACACCTGGTACGAGTCCTGAAGGAGGATATGATACGAGTATGTTTTCACAGGCTATAGACTTTTCTTCTATGCCTTACAGCAGAACTTTCGGATTTAGTATTAATGTAGGTTTCTAATACACCAAAAATAAAATTATGTCAACGACTAAAAATATAAAATGGGGTGCACTTTGCGCTTCTCTGATAGCCTTCTCTGGTTGCCATGACCTTACTACACTGAATGAAGATCCATACAATCCGGTTTTTATACCGGGAGATAAAGATCCTGATGAGGGGGGAGATGAAGGTGATGGGAAATATGCTGATCTGGATATGAATTACACCATTTCCGAAGCTGAACTTGAAAATCTGAAAAACGGACAGAGCAAAGTTGGTACATTATTCGCTCAAATGACTTATGAGGGATGTTATAATGACTACCAGATCACGACGAATCTGACACATGATATCTATTCGGGTTTTATTGCGAATAATAAGCCCAATTTTAATTTCAATTCGCCTACGTATGCCTATACGGATGGTTGGTCTTCAGCAAGATGGAATCATTTTTATTCGGATCGTAGTAGTACAGAGTATGCTCAGTTGTT
>JBOFCW010000087.1:0-2180 GCA_051646395.1 Bacteroidales bacterium | reverse complement strand
GTCTCGTTTGTCTTTCGGGATGAACGAAAGCCTCATGCCTACAATTTTTCGCTCAAGTATGTAAAGAGCTTGATTGAAAAACAAGGGTTGAATAATGAATTTATAGATGTAAGTATGTATCTTATCCCGGTTTATCTATTCGGGCCTCTTTTGAAATCAGATAATATTAAACCCAGAGAGATTCGGGAAATCCTGGATAACCATTCTATTTATTACAATCCGTATATTGTTAAGCGAATCAAGGAGAAACTGCTGTTTTACATAGGTCAGGATTTGTAAAATGGTCGTCTCATGCTTGTTTTATGGTATAAATGGTCGTCTCATGACGGATTCGGAAATATCGCTTGCAAATAGCTTCGAATGACTCTATTTTTGAAATATATATCAATCAGGAGCTTATGGAATCTATAGTGATGGTGTTGTCTTGAATTCCTTTTATGACCTTGAATTGGCAATCTTTACTAACGGATAGTTTCGAAAATGAGAGATTTGGAGCTGTTCTGGTTTACTTGAGATTGTTTTCTTGAAAGATCGGGTCAATCTCTGAAAAGATACAGTCGTTTATCAGAAAGATACAGTCAAACTTTTCAGAGATTGACTGTATCTTTCCGGAGATTGACTGGATTATCAAATTACTAAATATAAACAGATGAAAACCTTTAAATCAGTAGCCAAAGAGTATTTTCCGGACAAATCGGATAAGAATGCTTCACAGACATTGTCCCGCTGGATTGGAAAGTGTCTCCCGCTCAGGGAGGAGTTGATTCGATTGGGGTATCGGCAGGGACAGCGTTATGTGACTTTCCCTCAATGTAAATGTGTTTATTACTACTTGGGTGAACCTTGATAATAATGTTTACCTGATTAATTCTTCTATTAGAATTGGGGCATTCAGCTTCAATTAAACAAATACTTCATAAAATGAAATACCTTAAAATTGGCAAGGAGCTTTTCGAAAGTTCCCTGTGGAATACTATGTCCTTATCCGAAAACGGATTGTTGGTGAATTTGCTGAATAAAGTACCGTTTAAAGAGGTAACTTACATGCTCTATGGAAGGGAGATCTGCCTGCAACCTCTTGAAGTTTGTTTTGCTCAACGCAGAATGGCTGCTAAATATAATTTGTCGGAATATGCGCTGAAGAAGATGTTGAATAGGTTTCAGGATATGGGCTTGATTACGATTAAGCGGCGAAAACTCAGTACGAACAAGCAAAATAATAATTCACCCTATCACACCACCCTTTCGCATCACCCTCAGCGCAACGAATCAATTACTTCGGTTACTTCCATAACCTTTTGTACATCGGTGATTGCGAATTTTTCGGAAAAGGATGAAAGTCGGGATTCCGATCAAAAAAAAATCACTCTTTCACCTCAGCCTTTCGACCCACATAAATATAATGTATTTAAAAATATAAAAAACAAACTATGCGCGGGTGCGAATGCTGAGAATCAGATTTTCGAAAACCCCTGGTACGCGTTGGATGCTTTTACTAATCGGACTATCCACGATTCACAGGTATGGATCGATCATCTTTGCGTGGAATTGCAGATCGACGAACATAGATTGACAGAGGCAATCAGGCATTTCTGTGTGCGACAAAAGAATGTCGGCTACAATCAAATGACCAAGGTGGTTTTTACGCAACAATTTATCAGCTATTTCAATAAACAAAAACACAAAAATAATCCGAATAATGGAAAACAAGCACAACAATCAACCGTGGAGAAAACACAATCCGATACAGAAATCGACCGACAACTCAAAGATCTTGCTGCCAAGCGCCGTCGATTTGGAAGAAATCGTTCTGGGGGCGATGATACTTGAACAACCGGCTGCCGAAAAGGGTATCCTGCAAATGGAGGCTGATATGTTTTACAAAACCGAACATCAGTTCGTGTTCGAAGCTATCGTGTCGGTGATGGCACGCTTCAAAGCATGCGATATTCTCTTGCTGGCACAGGAAATGATGCGTCTGGATACGGAACGGACGGTTGCTATGAACGGGGCTTATTTTGTGACTTTACTGAGTTCGCAGGTAGCCTCGGTAGGTAATTTCGATTACCACCTGATGATCGTTAAGAAAAAATACCTGATGCGTGAATTTATTCGTCGCAGCTCGGAGATGATCGACAGTGCATACAATGAATCAACTGATCCGGAGGAGTTGATTACGG
>JBOFCW010000040.1:0-7374 GCA_051646395.1 Bacteroidales bacterium | reverse complement strand
TATAATAATGTTATTTTGCCTTTTTCTCGTCATTATGAGGGGGTGAGGGAGTATCCTTTGATGAATATCGAGCATGGAGCTCATTCGACACTGGTGCATCAGTTAGCTCTGCATGTTGTGTTTAATCGACCTATTAGTGTTTATAATGACTATAAGGATCTGATAGAGCCTCAAAAAAAGTTGGCTTACAACTTTGTTAAATAAATCCCGGGCGAATGGGGGGAGATGAAGGTGGTCGATAGTAAATTGGGTAAATATGTTATTATAGCCAGGAGAGATGCAGATTCCAGGAATTGGTTTGTAGGTGGGATTACAGATGGTTCTTCCCGGGAAGTAAGTATTTCTTTTGATTTTCTGGAGGAGGGTAAGCTTTATAAAGGTTTTTTCTATGAAGATGCTTCTGATGCAGATTGGTTGGAAAATCCGAATAGTTATCAGATTGAAGAGGTTTTTGTTCGTAAAGGAAATACGTTTTCATTTCCAATGGCGTGTGGAGGGGGATTTGCTTTGATATTGAGAGAAGTGAAGAATCCCTGAATAGTTCGTGAAGTCTTATTATAGTTCCTCATCAGTGTGTTTTGTCGGTTATGGCAGGATTTTCTGATGGGGATTTTTTATTGCCTCTTTCCAGAGAGATTAGTTTTCCAGGCTCTGTATCTGAAATCGCCATAACTCTTCTAAGCCATAGATGCCCAATAATATGAGATTAGTCTCAGATGCTGTTTGTTATTGAATAAATAATAAACATTGCATTCGAATTAAAACTGAATGAATGGGGGAAATGGATTACGATATGATTTGCCCATTCCAGTGTATTTATAATCAGAAATATATAGAAAGAGTTTGTTCCCGAATAGATTTTGAATTGTTATAACAACTGTAGTACAAATGCTTCGGTGGGTCTTTAATGTTAAAATAAAAGCTTTTAAAGCTTGATTAATGGGTGTAGCAGATGTGAAATTTTTTCTATATCGACTCGCTAAAATTTATGCTGGAGCAAAAAGTAAATTTCGTATCAATAAAGAAACACAGTTGGGGCTATTCATATACCATCCCACTAGCGTAGATGTGTGCTCGAGAACAGAGTTAACTTTTTTCTTGATTCGTTAAACTCACTTCTATTTGGGAACTAATTATAATTTTATTCCTATCCGGACGATTGTCTCTCTGCAAGGGACGGATGAAGTCTCCGCAGAGGATCCTGCTGTCCTCCGTAGAGGATTCATCTGTCCACTGCTGAGAGTCACTTATCGCAAAAGGTTCACTTCTGTTTTTTTCAAATACGAATAAGGGTAAAATAAATATCAATATGGTTTTTTACCTGATTCCTTTTTTATGCTTGCTCAGAAATTTGATTATAAAAAAAAGAGAGCTGTAAAAAACAACTCTCTTTAAGTGGTACCACCAGGAATCGAACCGGGGACACAAGGATTTTCAGTCCTTTGCTCTACCAACTGAGCTATGGTACCGTGCAAAAGTTTTTTTGTTTTGGTGGTGCCACCAGGAATCGAACCGGGGACACAAGGATTTTCAGTCCTTTGCTCTACCAACTGAGCTATGGCACCTTTTTCCCTTTTGCATTGCAAAGATATGACAAGTTTTTCGATTCTGCAACAGTGTAGATGGTTATATTGCAATTATTTTTTACTTAAAATCAGGTTTAAAGTGTAGTGTGTGTTGTAATATGTTGATGCTAAGGGGTGAAGGTTTTATTTGTTTTGGAGAAAAAAATGACTTGATGGTTCCTTTTTTTTCAAAAGCCCAGCATTTGGTTAAATGCTGGGCTTTTGGATCATGTGATTTTTGTTAAAAGTTTGACAATGGGACTTTGATCAATCATTATTATTAAGGGAATTCCAGCCTTGAGCTTTTAACTCGAATTCGGCTCCGTCTCGTGTAATCATAGCACATCCTAATGAAGGTTGGGTTGTATGTCCGATGATACGGATACCCGGGATGCTTTCGATTAAGTCGTGTTTTCCTAGTGGAACGGTAAATAAGAGTTCGTAGTCTTCGCCTCCGTTAAGAGCGGCGGTGATGAGGCTCATGTTGAATTCTTCGGCTTGAACTGCTGTTTGGTAATCGATCGGTATTTTATCCTCATAGATTCTGCATCCGACATTGCTTTGTTTGCAAATGTGTAACAGTTCGGAAGAAAGTCCGTCTGAAATATCCATCATAGCGGTCGGGGTGATGGATGCATGAGCCAGGGCTTCGATGATGTCTTTCCGGGCTTCGGGTTTTAATTGTCTTTCAAGGATATATTCTTTACCTGAAAATTGCTGTTTGGAGTCGTTTCCGGATTCGAATAGTTTTTTCTCACGCTCCAGAAGTTGAAGTCCCATATAAGCGGCACCCAGATCGCCTGATACGCAAATAAGATCGTTCTCTTTTGCTCCATTGCGATAAACGGGATCGTTGGTTTCGCCGATAGCAGTGACGCTAATGGTTAGGCCGGTCATTGAGGCGCTGGTATCTCCTCCTACTAGGTCGACTTTGTAAATGTCGCAAGCTAAGCGAATGCCGTCGTATAGTTCTTCGAGATTTTCAATAGAGAAGCGTTTGGATACTCCCAAAGAAACCGTAATCTGTTTTGGTATGGCATTCATCGCATAGATGTCAGATAGATTTACGACAACGGCTTTATATCCCAGATGCTTCAGAGGTACGTAGGTTAGGTCGAAATGGACTCCTTCTAATAGAAGGTCTGTGGATATGACGATTTTTTTATCGGAATAATCAAGGATGGCTCCATCATCGCCAATTCCTTTGATGCTGGAAGTGTTGCGAAGCGGAAAATTTTCGGTTAGTCGGTCAATTAGACCGAATTCGCCTAATGCTGCTATATCTGTGTGTTTGCTTTGTTTCATTGTGTTATTTGAATAAAAAACCGACAGTCTGACCCTTCGGTCGGGTAGGCTGTCGGTTTGAGTATGTGATTCTGATTAGAATGTTTTGATGATCTCTTTCATGATAAAGGTCATGTGAGGTTGTGCTTCAGCCGCTGCTTTTTGAACCTCTTCGTGAGAAACAGTCTCTATCTGGCCCACAACACCTAAGTCTGTGATAACGGAAATAGCAAATACGTCCATTCCACCGTGTTTAGCTACGATAACTTCCGGTACGGTTGACATTCCCACTGCATCTCCTCCCATAAGGAAGAAGCGGCGGTATTCGGCTGGAGTTTCGAATGTAGGACCCGAAGTACCTACGTAAACACCACGTTGTAGTTTTACATTGTGTTTTTTCCCGATTTCGAACGCTAGTTTAATGAGTTTGCGATTGTATGGTTCGCTCATATCCGGGAAACGTGGTCCGAGCTCATCGTGGTTTTTACCATGAAGAGGGTGTTCCGGGAAGCAGTTGATATGGTCTGTAATTACCATTAGGTCGCCTACCTGGAAGCTAGGGTTCATGCCGCCTGATGCGTTAGATAAGAATAGGGTTTTGATGCCGAATGCTTTCATTACGCGTACTGGGAATGTTACCTCTTGCATAGTATAGCCTTCATAATAATGAAAACGACCTTGCATTGCCATAATCTGTTTTCCACCCAGAGTTCCGAAAATTAACTTTCCGCTGTGTCCTTCAACGGTAGATACAGGGAAGTTGGGGATTTCGGTATAAGGGATTTCGATTTTGTCTTCGATGTGGGATACGAGTTCTCCCAAACCTGTGCCCAGGATGATTGCTGTTTCCGGTCTGTTAGGGACCTTGTTTAGTAGGAATTCAGCTGTTTCTTTGATTTTCTGCAACATAGTTAAGAATTGTTTGATTGAAACTTTTTGTTTTATGATGTAAAAATACAATTTCTAATGGAAGATAATATATATTTTCCTTCAGATAATTACTGAGGTGTTCATTGTGTTGCAGACGCACTGCATCTTTTTCTGTAACAATAATGGCCTTTTGTTTGTTTTTAATCTCGTTGAATTTCAATGTGATTTTCTCAATGTCGCTTTTGCTGAACTCGTGGTGATCGGCGAAGTTGAGGCTTTCGTAAAGACGGAATCTGGTGGAAATTTGTTTTTCTATGAGTTCGGGTCTGGCGATGCCAGTGACTAATAAAATATCTGTTTCTGCGGGTAGTTCTTGTTTCTTGTCGTTGGATACCTTTCTTAGGGGAAGGTATTCAAGAGTACTGAAAAAGACTTCTTGCTGTTTGTTCGGATTAATGGCGATTTCGATTCTTGCCGACTCTTCCGGGCTCAGGTTACCCGGATTTTTGGAGACAATGATTATGTCGGCTCTTCGAACTCCGTTCTTTCCTTCGCGTAACCGGCCTGCCGGAAGTAGAATGTCCTCATAATACGGACGATTGTAGTCGGTTAATAAGATGGTTAACCCAGGTGTTACGTAACGATGTTGCATGGCATCATCAAGAAGTATCACTTCGGGAGGCAATGAGATTGACTCGAGTCGTGTGATTCCATTTCTGCGATCGACATCGACGGCAACGTTGATATGAGGGAATTTTTTTTTGAGTTGATATGGTTCGTCGCCCAATTGTTCTGGTGTTGAATCGTGATCAGCTAAGATGAAACCTTTGCTTTTTCGTTTGTATCCCCGGCTTAATACTGCGATCCGGTACTGTGGGGAGAGTTGTCGGATTAGATATTCGATATGAGGTGTTTTTCCGGTTCCCCCTACGGTTAGATTGCCTACGCATATAACGGGCGTTTTAAAACTCCTTGATGGCAGGATGCCTAGATTGAACAAGGCATTTCGAAAAGAAATCCCCCATCCATATAGAATGGAGAGGGGATATAGTGGATAGATAATGTTCTTTTTTTTACAAATCATGTTGGGTGTCAATGTTGTTATCTTATTATTACATCGTGCATTCTTGCTTGTATCGGCGAAAGCTCCTTGATGTATTTTAAAACTTGTACGTTTTTGAATTCTTCCCCTAGTATGCGCTCGCTAAGTCGAATTGTTGCTTCTTCTGTAAGTTCACTCATCAATAAGTCAAACCAATCTTTTGTGGTGGGATAGGTTGTTAGTGAGTATTTACTGATCTGGGCTAGTTCGGCTGCTTTGTAAACAGCTGTTTCTATGCCTCCGAGTTCATCAATGAGTCCGAGTTGAAGTGCGTTTGTGCCACTCCATACGCGGCCTTCGGCAATTTTAGCAATGGAGTCGGTTGACATGTTTCTTCCTTCTGCGCAGCGGGTGATGAATAGATTATATACTTTTTCGACATTCTTCTGGATAAATTGTTTTTCTATATCCGAAAGTGGCTGAAAAATGGAAATATTGCCGAAGCGGTTTGTTTTTACTTCGTCAAATGTAATTCCGATTTTGTTTGTAAGCAAATTGCTGGCGTCAGGAATCATTCCGAATACTCCGATGGATCCCGTGAGTGTGTTTGGTTCGGCTACGATATAATCAGCATTGCATGAGATGTAGTAGCCTCCGGAGGCTGCGTATGTACCCATTGAAACCACTACGGGTTTTTCTTTCTTTAGATTATTGATTGCTTCCCATATTTGCTCGGATGCAAATGCGCTTCCTCCTGGTGAATTAACGCGAAATACAACTGCTTTAACGGCTTTGTTGTCTTTGATATCATTGATTTCTTTTATGGTTTCTTCCCAGTAAATGCCTTCTGATTTTGTGTCTGTGATATCACCAACGGCATAGAGAACGGCTATTTTGTCTGTTTGTTCTTTTGAAGGTGATTTCATTGACTTAATTTTGTGTAGGTCGGGAGTAGCAAAATTGTCAGTATTCAAAATGTTTTTCAGGACGTCCTTGATTTCGGTTTGGTATTTCAATCCGTCGATCAATCCGGTTTTGATAATTTCTTGACCGTTTTCAAAGGCGATTCCGCTATTTGTTATTGAGTTCAAAGAGTCGATTGAAATCCCTCTGTTGGATGAAATAGCGGTTAGGATATTGTTCCATATCGAATGCATGTATGTTTCGGTTTGTTCTCTGTTTGCTGGACTCATCTTGTCGAGCATAAATGGTTCTACCGCAGATTTGAATGTGCCTACACGGAATATTTGTACTTGAACACCGAGTTTTTCCAGTGCGTTTTTGAAAAACATATTTTGGGAACTAAGTCCTGTAAGACTGAGGCCTCCAATCGGATTGAGGAAAATGCTATCTGCAGCGGAGCTTAAATAATATTGGTTTTGAGTGTAATTGTTGTTGTAGGCAATAAGGAATTTTCCGGTTTTCTTGAAGTCGTCTAATTTTCTACGGATTGCCTCTGTTGTGGCGTAGGATCCGCTATAGCCATCAGTGTTTAGATAAATGCCGGCAATATGCTTATTCAGTTTGGCTTTTTCTATTGATTCGAGGATGTCATTTAATCCAATTGCAGGTTCTGTTTCAGAAATTGCATTTTTGAATTCGTCTAACGGTTTTGATTCTACTTTCTCTATTACGTTATTGTTGAGTTTTAATTTAAAAACACTGGTTTTAGAAGTTGAATATTCGGGGCTGCTTGTCGAGGCGATGCTTAAAATACCGACGAATAATAAGATAAAACCCAGGAACCCGGCAATGAATATCCCCAGAATGCATGCGAACATGGTTTTGAAAAACTGTTTCATATAAATAGGTATTATTTGTTTTTGTAGATATAGAGTCAAAGATATATATAATATTGATGAAATTACGAAAAATAACAAAACGCAATCATGCTAAAGGGATAAAAATTATTGATAAACAATAATGTGTTGTTGAGGTTTGTGATGTGTGTGGTGTTTTTGGAAGATTCTTCTTTTCTTTCATAGTTATAATACGCGAATGTTTATATAATATAGGTATTGCCGATTTTTACTTCAAATGAAATTAATGGAGCTTTGTTTCTGCTCTCAAAATAGGCCATAAGTGATTTGTTGCCTGAGTGCATAGTGTTTTATAGAAGAGTTTTCTTTATTGCAACGGTTGTGTTTGGTTTTTATTTTGGTTTCTTGATTCATTTTTCTTAGATTTAATTATTTGTTGGTTAGCGAATTGTCGATATGATTGTTTTTTTATCGCAAAAATAAAGGTGAAATATTTGCGAAAGAAGGTACAACTAATTACTTTTGCAACGCAATCGAGAGAGATCGGGTGCTAAAATTGAAATAATGTATTTAAAATACCGAAGCCAATACGAAGGATAATAGCGGATGGCTTCTTTTTTTTGCCTCTATCTGAATGGGGTGGAAATAATAAATAAAACTTTTTCCTAAAAAGTCTTGGTAGTTTAAAAACAAGCATTACCTTTGCATCCGCATTCAGGAAACAACGCTTCGCCGCTGAAACGACGCGGTATTAGAAGTAGAGTTGATTGCGCATAAAGAAAGAGTTCTTTGAAAGAATGAAGATAATAGACAAAGTAGTACAAGTTTGAAAATAACTTACTTGGGTAAAGTA
>JBOFCW010000325.1:0-3700 GCA_051646395.1 Bacteroidales bacterium | reverse complement strand
CAGGCTGGCATTATGAAGAAGTTCGAGTGCGACAGCCGCATTCTTCGCCCGATCCGTAATAAGACCTTTTCCGGCAAGCTTCGCAGCAAGCAATACGAGCACCGGACGGATCATCTTCCCTTTTTTTTCAAGAAAATACCTTACCACCGCATCAATTAAAGGAACCTGTGATTTCAGCGATTCTTTAAGTAATACCGCTTGTTCTTCCAACTCTTTATGAATGGGTTCCTGTATCTGTTTAAGTCTGTCCATATATTATTTAATATATTGCAAAAATAGCAATAATAGAGTATGATAGGCGTTTTTGTAGTAAATTTACAATTAAACAAAAAACAGCAAATGATGCGGGAATGTTCAAAACGGCATCCCTCTCAGACAAAATAAGAATCAAATGGAAGAAAAAAAACTGTTTCTCCTCGATGCCTATGCATTGATTTATCGTGCCTATTACGCATTCATCCGTGCCCCCCGCATCAATTCGAAAGGGGTAAATACTTCGGCCATATTCGGATTCGTAAATACGCTCGAAGAGGTATTGAAAAAAGAGAATCCATCCCATATAGCCGTTTGTTTCGATCCGGCCGGTCCCACTTTCCGCCACGAGATGTTCGAATCCTATAAGGCGCAACGAGAGGCTACACCCGAAGTGATCCGCGAATCCGTACCCGTTATCAAAGAAATCATCAAAGCATATAACATTCCGATTATCGAAGTTGCCGGATATGAGGCAGACGACGTGATCGGAACGCTTGCAAAAAAAGCTGAGAAAACCGGATATACCACTTATATGATGACTCCCGATAAAGACTATGGTCAGTTGGTGGATGAGCATACGTTCATGTACCGACCAAAAACCATGTCTGCCGGATTCGACATCCTGGGTCCGGAAGAAGTGAAAGCTAAATTCGAGATCAGGGAAGTCAATCAGGTAATTGACATATTGGGTTTGATGGGCGATGCTTCGGATAATATCCCGGGGTGTCCGGGCGTTGGTGCCAAGACAGCTGTAAAACTGATCGACCAGTTTGGTTCGATTGAGCATCTTCTCGAAAACACCGATCAGCTTAAAGGCGCTTTAAAAACAAAAGTGGAAAGCAACAAACAACAGATTCTGGATTCGAAATTTCTGGCAACCATCAAAACAGATGTGCCTGTTGAATTCGATGAAAAATCATTGACGCGCGATCCGCTCAATACCCAAATGCTGGGAGAGATTTTTGAGGAACTTGAATTTCGTCAATTATCCGAACGCATCCTGAAAAATGCGCCGAAACCGGTTTCGAAAACTCCCGTTCAGGGTTCTCTCTTTGATTTATTTGAGGCCGAAGATACAGTCGTTCAGAATTATTCGACTCTCACCAGCTTAAAAGACACGAAAAACAAGTATCATCTGATTGAAAAACAAGAAGATAGATCACGTTTGATCCATACACTAAAATCGCGCAATCTGTGGGCGTTCGATACCGAAACAACCGGTCTGGATCCGATTTCAGCCGAATTGGTTGGAATGTCGTTCGCATGCGATGAAAATGAGGCTTATTATGTAGCCATCCCGGCAGATCAGGATGAAGCCCATAAAATCGTTGCCGAATTTCGCGAAGTGTTCGAAAACGAGCAAATACTCAAGATCGGACAAAATATCAAATTCGACTACATCATGCTCAAGCGCTACGGTGTCGAAGTGAAAGGCAAGATTTTCGACACGATGATCGCCCATTATCTTCTTCAGCCCGAACAGCGACACAACATGGACTATCTGGCGGAAGTTTATCTGAAGTACCGGACGATACAGATTGAAGAATTGATCGGGAAAGGCAAAAATCAGATTTCAATGAGACAGGTCGCTTTGCCGGTGGTGAGCGAATACGCCTGCGAAGATGCCGACGTTACGTTGAAGTTGAAAAATATATTCGAGAAAGAACTGAAGAAGGAGGATCTTGAAGAACTATTCTATAATATAGAGATGCCGCTGGTTCGTGTCCTGGCAGACATGGAAATGGTCGGTGTGAAAATCGACCGGGAAGCACTGAAAGAAACTTCTGTTATTCTGACGCGCAAACTGCAGGAGATCGAACAGTCGATCTACGATGTTGCCGAAATGGAGTTTAATGTGAACTCTCCGAAAATCGTCGGGGAAATACTTTTCGAACGATTGAAACTCGACGAAAAAGCGAAAAAAACAAAGACCGGCCAATACTCTACTTCGGAAGATATCCTGGAGAAACTTACCGACAAACACCCGGTCGTAGCTCTGATTCTCGAACATCGCGGTTTGAAAAAACTACTTTCAACCTATGTTGACTCGTTACCTACCCTGGTAGATAAACATACCGGAAAGATTCATACGTCATTCAATCAGGCTGTCACAGCAACCGGTCGCTTGAGTTCAAGCAATCCGAACCTGCAGAACATCCCGATCCGAACCGATGTCGGCCGCGAGTTGCGTCGCGCTTTTATAGCCGATGCCGGATGTGAATTTTTTTCTGCCGACTATTCGCAGATTGAATTGCGCCTGATCGCAGAGCTAAGTGGCGATGAAAATATGATCGAGGCCTTCCTATCGGGGGCTGATATCCATGCCGCTACCGCTGCGAAGATTTATAAAATTCCGATTGAAGAAGTTACCCGCGAAATGCGTAACAAAGCCAAAACGGCCAACTTCGGCATTATCTACGGAATCTCCACTTTCGGTCTGGCGAACAGGCTGAACATTCCGCGAGCCGAAGCCAAAGAACTCATCGATGGATATTTCACTTCCTACCCTGCCGTAAAGGAATATATGGATCAAAGCATCGAAAAAGCGCGTCAACAAGGTTAT
Source organism: Bacteroidales bacterium (assembly GCA_051646395.1). Classification (GTDB taxonomy): domain Bacteria; phylum Bacteroidota; class Bacteroidia; order Bacteroidales; family JAUNSR01; genus JAUNSR01. The sequence continues at coordinate 882 of JBOFCW010000325.1, read as the reverse complement.
GTTGAAACATTGTTCGGCCGTAAACGGATGCTTCCGGATATCAATTCGCGTAACTCGGTCGTACGTAGCTATGCCGAACGAAATGCCATCAACGCGCCGATACAGGGAAGTGCCGCCGACATCATCAAAGTAGCCATGATCAATATCGATCGCCGCTTCAAAGAGGAGAAACTGGAGGCGAAGATGATTCTTCAGGTACATGATGAGTTGAACTTCAATGTTCCTGAAAAGGAACGGGAGATCGTAAAACAGATCGTGGTCGAAGAAATGGAAAATGCTTACCAGATGCGCGTTCCGCTTATCGCCGAATGCGGTTACGGCAACAACTGGCTTGAAGCACATTAAAAAACCAATCAGAATCGCTTTATAAACGATATTTACAGGGAGCAGACACTGCAAATTAAAAGCCGCATTCATCATTTGATGAGTGCGGCTTTTAATTATACAATACCGATGCTATTTATTATTTCCGTTCAAACCTTTCTTCTGTTTTGATTCTACACATTTAATGCTATCAGCAACTGGAAGATTTTCTGGCATTGTCCCGCCAAGCTCTTTAATTGTCTGACGAACTTTAACACCAACCTCAAAGTGAGTCTGATTTGCATTTAACTTCCCCTGAATGTTTTCTCTCCTCAATTTATCTTCAGCTTGTGTTGCACGAAAGAGGTTAGCTGCAAGTTCTGTGCTCCCCATATGATCCAAAATCTTCTGACTTTTTTTGAGTCCTTTCTTTTGATGAATCTCCTTAGCCCCAAGTCCACCATATAAACCTTTGTAACCATGATTTTGAAAAATTGCATAATCGACAGGTTCAATTACACCAGCACATTTAGCAGCATCTGCAAGTTGTGAATTATGCCTTGCTAACTCATTGCGCAA
>JBOFCW010000307.1:0-5436 GCA_051646395.1 Bacteroidales bacterium | reverse complement strand
AGTAAGAGAGAGCGAATGGGTCATTTTACGACCTATCCTCCGGGCTATCCGGGGCAACATCAATGCATAGATACAAGATACCGCATTATAGACTCCAAAAATCATCCCGACCCAGTTTGCCGCATCCTGATAACCTTCACTTGAACTGTCACCGATTTGCGTTCCGTAAATATGAGTGGCTACGGCCGGGGTGGTAAATACCCACATCGAAAAAAGCGCGAACCAGGAAAAGAACTGAACCAGACCCAGCTGTTTCATCGTTTTGGGCATGTGTGCGAAATCTGTAAAAATAGACATCAACCCGCCCGTACGTTTTTCTTTCTGCAACTCTGCCGGATCAGGTGCATATTCTTTTGTGCGGAAAATCGTCCACAGCACAGAAGAAATCAATACGGCCGCCCCGATATAAAAGGAAACGATCACATTCTGAGGTACAGAACCCGATACAGCCGTTTTCGAAACACCCAACCATTCAGCCAGGATATAGGGTAACCAGGATCCTACTACGGCACCCAGTCCGATCAGAAAAGTCTGAATGGAAAAACCCATCGTTCGTTGTTCGCTGGGCAACAAATCCGCAACAAGAGCCCGAAAGGGTTCCATCGCCACATTGATGGAGGCATCCATGATCATCAGCATTCCACCTCCGATCAACATCGGTGAAACAACAGTGGTCAGCAACTGAGCATTTGGCATCAGGATAAGCGCGATACTTGTCAGAATGGCTCCAATAAGAAAATACGGGCGGCGGCGTCCCAGTTTGCACCAGGTACGGTCACTAAAATGACCGACAATAGGCTGAACGATCATCCCTGTCAGCGGTGCTGCGATCCAAAACCATGAAAGATGTTCTACGTCCGCTCCGAAGGTTTGCAAAATCCGGCTGGCATTGGCATTCTGAAGCGCGAATCCGAACTGGATGCCCAGAAATCCGAAACTCATATTCCAGATTTGCCAAAAGTTTAATTTCGGCTTGTTTTTCATGAGAAATAATTTTGATATAAATATGGCAGGAGTAAAAGATCACCCCGGATCAACATAATATGAAGAACCGAAAGTTATCTCAGGGAAATATTTCTTCAGAATCGAAGCAAAATAATTGTAGTAGAAGTTTCAAAGCCGTTTCAAATATACAAGCTTCCGTTTTATTTGCAAATTCGCATATCATGTAAGAATGGATATCGAAAACACCGGAGGGTTCTATTCTTGAATTTCAAACGTTTGCATTGAATGAAAAAAGATTGCAGCACAATGTCAATTTAGAACAAATACAGATTATAAAATAAGCTTTTCGCCTGTATGTAAATTCTTAATCCTGCCCGAATCCCAGCGTAGATTCACGTACAACCAGGTTTGTTTTAATTACTTTGGTCACGGTAGGTAACTCTTTATTCTCATCTGCGATGCGTCGGAGAAGCAGATTCATGGCCAATTCCCCTATCAAGTCGCCATGCTGCTCGACCGTCGTCAGAGTAGGATTTGTAAGTGTGGATACCATACCATCAGTGAATCCGCAAACTGCTACATCCTTCGGTACACGATACCCCATCTTATGCAAAGCATACATCGAACCGGCTGCCGTAAGATCATTTACCGCAAAAATACCGTCCGGTGGCACAGGCATACTCATCAACCGACGAGTCACCTCCAACGCATCGGTTTGGTTATCACAAGGGATCATTAAATCTTTATCAATTTGAATATTGGCCTCTTTCAGAGCTTCGATATAACCCAATTGTCGTTTTTGGGCTATTTGCAAAGTTTGTGGCGCAGAAAGATGAGCGATTCGACGGCAACCGATTGAGATCAAATGGCGAACAGCAGCCAACGCTCCCTGAAAATCATCGACTACGACGCGATCGGTATTGAGATCTCCACAGATACGATCAAAAAAGACCAAAGGAGTACCCATTTCCTGAATCTCCCGAAAGTGATCCGCATTCCGTGTACTTTTCGACATGGATATCAGTAAGCCGTCCAAACGAGAATTTATAATTGACTGACAAATAGAAATTTCGCGTTCATAATCCTCGTTGCTCTGGAAAATCACGACATTATAACCGTTCTCGTTTGCAATCCGTTCGATCCCACTGATAACACACGAAAAAAAATGATGAATGATCTGAGGGATCACCACTCCGATCATTTTACTCTTTTTCTGTCTCAGGCTTAAAGCCACGCCATTGGGCTTGTATTTCATTTTTTTTGCCAGATCCTGCACGGCACTTCGTGTTTCGGAACTAATATCCGGGTGATTTTTCAGGGCCCGGGAAACCGTTGAGACTGATATTCCCAACACTTTTGCCAGGTCTTTGATGGTTATCGTATTTGACATAGGTATTATATAGTGATAAACAAATATAATGTTTTGAATCAAAGTAAGGTGCTACGGGTAAAAAAAGTTTTTTGTCGCTTCGATTTTCAAACGTTACCGCAAACGTTTGCGGCGTTTTTTTATATTAAAATTATTTTTAGCAATAAATAAGAATTAACCCTCCCTTATATTTGTCCCGGTTATCTAACCGAAAAATTAAAATCCAGGAGTGGATAGAAACAAATAAATAAGTAGAAGACAAAGCCTTAATTTCTAATTTAAAAACTATCAGACTCAAAACACATATCTATCAGCGTCGCTTATTAAGATCAAATCCAATAGATAAAAGAAGTGTTTTGTTGACAAAAAACAAAAAATATGCAAATAAAAAGACCTTGAGCTATCCGAATCATTTAAAAACAAAAAAAATAAATCATAACAACAACCTTAAACAAAAAATGCATGATGCACTTTGTTTTTTCCCATAGAAAAGCACTTCTGACCACCTCCATCAGCGTGGTTACGAGTATCGGGGCATTCGCACAGGATGTTACGGTGAAAGGAATCGTCAAAGACGCTTCCGGAATACCGGTTACCGGAGCCAACATCGTGGAAAAAGGAACCACGAACGGTGTAATATCCGATATCGACGGAAAGTTCGAACTGAAAGTAAAACAGGGAACTCCGCTTATCGTCTCTTTCATCGGTTATATCCCACAAGAATTTACTGCGTCATCCGGGAAACCGATGGTGATTATCCTGCAGGAAAATACGGTCGATCTGAAAGAGACCGTGGTTATCGGCTACGGCACGGTAAAAAAATCGGATGCTACCGGATCGGTCGTATCCATAAAGGCCGACCAACTGAACAAGGGTGTTGTTTCAAACCCGATCGAAATGTTGCAGGGAAAGACTCCCGGAGTACAAATCAACAATAACGGGGGTGCACCGGGCGAAGGTGCCACGATTCGTATCCGCGGAGGCTCGTCCATGAGTGCTTCCAACGATCCGTTAATTGTCATTGACGGATTACCGATAGGAAGTACATCGATTTCAGGGATGAAAAATCCGCTTTCGACCATCAATCCGAATGACATCGAGTCGTTTACTGTACTAAAGGATGCCTCGGCAACGGCCATCTACGGATCGCGGGCATCCAACGGGGTAATTCTTATCACGACGAAAAAAGGAACTCAGGATAAAGTACAGGTAAATGCTGACGTGGCATTTTCGGTAGCATACCTTCAGGATAAAGTAGATGTACTTGACGGAGCCGGCTTGCGGAATGTTGTCGAAAAGGTAAATGGGATAGAACATGCTTCCTACAAAGCCCTGGGATACACCAATACGGCCGGAGAAAGAGTATATGCCAATACCGACTGGCTGGATCAGATTTACCGCACCGCGTTCTCCGAAGAAGCGAATATCAGCGTCAACGGAGCCGTAAAACAAGCCGGTATCCTGACCTCGATGCCTTACCGGGTATCAGGAGGATTTATCAATCAGGACGGTATTCTGAAAACATCCAATATGAAAAAAGGAACGGCCTCGTTCAACCTGACACCGACTCTTTTCGACGATTACCTGCGCCTCAATCTAAGCGGTAAAGGGATGTATATCCACAACCGTTTCGCTAATCAGGATGCAGTCGGCGAAGCTGTACGCCACGATCCGACAAAACCGATTTACAGTAATGTTGCAGGAGAAAGCTTAAATGGATATTCAGCCTGGATGAGTAGCGAAACCGAAACGAATAACATGGCCGGAATGAATCCGCTTGCCATGCTGTATGATAAAGTGGATAAATCGAACGTTTACCGCTTTATCGGTAGTGCGCAGATCGATTATAAATTTCACTTCCTGCCGACGATGCGCGCAACGGTGAACTTAGGACTCGATTATTCCGATTCGAAAGGAACAGTAGAAACTCCGACGGGTTCTGAAATTTCAAAACACGACAAGCTTCAATTGGGATCCGGATTGTACAAGGATTACAAACAGACCCGTCGCGACGAAACACTCGAAGCATACCTGGCATATAATCCGAATTTAGATGCTATTCAAAGTAAATTCGATATCCTCGGCGGATATTCCTGGCAACATTTCTGGAGAAGTGAACATAACAAGGAGGTTAAAAACAACAACCGTGAAGAAATTTTATATGAAAAACCCTTCAAAACGGAAAATTATCTGGTTTCTTTCTTCGGTCGTATAAATTACTCGTTTAAAGATCGATATTTCCTGACCGCTACGGTTCGTGAAGACGGATCTTCCCGTTTCCAAAACAATAAATGGGGATTCTTTCCTTCGGCGGCTTTTGCATGGCGGGTCATTAATGAAAATTTCATGAGCGAATCGGCACCAGTTTTAAGTGATTTAAAACTACGTTTAGGTTATGGAAAAACAGGACAACAAGAAGTCGGATCCGATTATGGGTCATTTGCGACGTATAAAAACCATTTACCGGGATCCTATTACATGTTTGGAGACCAACTGATTTATCCCTTAACTCCACTGGGTTATTCAGCCAACCTGAAATGGGAGGAAACGGTAACTTACAACATCGGCCTCGATTACGGCTTCTGGAACAACCGCATCACCGGTACACTCGACTTGTATTACCGAAAAACGAACGATTTGTTGAATATTGTACCCGAAGCAAGCGGCACAAACTTAAAAAACTACATACTGAAAAACGTTGGAAATCTTGAAAACAAAGGAGTTGAAGCAGGAATCAACGTGATCGCAATCGACAAAAAAGATTGGACTTGGAATTTTGGATTCAACTACACCTGGAACAAAAACAAAATCACCAAGCTTACAGCTAACAGTGACCCCGATTATGTCGGAGAACAGACCGGTGGCATTGCCGGAGGCGTAGGCAACAACATTCAGATCATGCAGGTAGGTCAACCTGTTAATTCGTTCTATGTTTACCAACAGGTTTATGACAAAACTGGTAAACCGATCGAAGGAGAATATGTGGATCGTAATGCAGATGGGATCATCAACGACAAAGACCGGTATGTATATCACAAAGCGGCTCCGGACGTTTATCTTGGATTCAATACCGATCTGAGATATAATAAATGGACTTTGAGCGTGGCCGCCCGCGCCGCATT
>JBOFCW010000298.1:0-3524 GCA_051646395.1 Bacteroidales bacterium | reverse complement strand
AGGGTTACATCCAGACAAACGGACGGATCTACCACTTCGGTTTCATAAGAGTCATAACCGATATAGCTCACGATGAGCGATCGCGTCTTATCCGAAACCGGTAACAAAAAGGCTCCGTTCTCGTCGGTAACAGCTCCTGTCTGAGTACCTTTCCAGTAAACATTGGCGCCGATAACTGGCTCTTGGTTTTGATCTTTCACAATCCCATGCAATTGTCCGGGGTGGGATTTATCTACATGAGAAGAGGGCATCGCTGATGCGACAAGGGGAAGCATACCCAATATGAGCATGCCTATAAAAACGATTGATTTATATAGCATATTTTTATGATTTAATTAAAAGAACAAAGTATTGTGACAGTAACTGAACTGCCAGAAATAAACTACTTCTATCTTTTGACTAAATCACAAGTACGGATTGAAGAGCCAGAATTTGCCGGCCCGTATAAACCGGAATCTCCGGAACGGAAGTGATAAGAGGGGTAGAAAGAGAAAGATCAGACCCGCAGATAACCGCACATAATAATGAAAGGATAGCAGGTGTGAACTTAAAATCGGGAGTAGTTGTATTTAATACAGGTTCCTGAGCTGACTCGGGTAACGCTTCATACATACAACAACATGAATCATGTCCTGAATAAACGAACGAACTTGAACACGCATTGTGTTGTTCAGTTTCGATAGCATCAGGGTGCAATTGCGAACATGAGGTTTTTCCGGCTAACGAGGTTGCTTCACAAGGCCCCATTGCACCAAACACAGGCATGACCAGGCGGAAAATGAAAATCAGTCCCACCAGCCAGGTAATCATATGTTTGTTGGATTGTCTCAATATCTGTTTGTTTTATTACTAAAAAAGATTCATGATTGCCAAAGATAATGGAGAAGAAAAGAAAACCAAAACAGACGGCATCTATTTAAAACAATTTCAGCAAACGATATATCCTTTATATAAAGAATAAGTATCGTTTGCTGAAATGAAAATATAACTCAATTTTCTAAAACATCCTCCAATTGCGAGACGGCTTGTTCCTCGGAATCGGTCATCAGGATCAGTCGTCCTTCGTGAAGCTCTGGCACTACATCCAGAATACTCTGCTTCAAACAATATTTCAAATCCTCTTCGAAACCGTAAGATAAAAGTCGCTGTGCATGCTCCGATTTCATAATATACTTGTTAAAATCCTTATTGGCATGATGCCAGAGCGAAACCGCAATACGAGTACCATCTGATCCCGATCTAAAATGCTCATCTTCTAACAAAACGGCAATAAGAGCTCCTGCAAAAAGAGAATCCTCAACGCAGATACGCCCCTTCGATCCGGCACATACAATCAGAATATCTTTCTTCTCCCTCTTACAACGCTCGGCAACCGCCTTGAGATTTACAAAAGCACCGACCAAAAGAAGAGAACAATCTTTTGCAGCTTTGATTGCCCGGGTCCCGTTGCTTGTTGTCAAAACAATGTCGTTGTTTTTTACCCGTTCTTCGGTATATTCGAAGGGCGAATTCCCGAAGTCTGCAAAATCACAACGACTCACCTGGCGCTCTGCTCCGGTCAGATATCCCCGGTTCTTATAGGCGATAGCCTCTTCCTGCGACGCTACAGGGATAATACTTTTGGCATGATTGGCTAATGCCGTACAGATGGTGGTTGAAGCACGAAACACATCCGTTACTACCACTACCGAGTCCTTGATGTCGAACTGATCGATCAGGGCCGGTGAAAAACAAATTTCGATTCTACTCATTTTGTAGTTTTTCCTTCTAGATTAACTGGAATACCGCAAAGATATATAAAACCTGAAACACCTATTTTTACAGGATTATAAATTTAATAATAGTTTGTTGATAAATTCGATGAAAACCAATACCTGAACCAGGCGACCAGAGCCGTAAAGCCAACTTTTCTGATAAACCCTTTCTCTTCCTCATACTTTCCCCTAATTTTACAAATAAAATTTTCAACAATGCCTCTGATCCTCACACCCGGCCCCAGTAATACCCTGCTCGACGAACAGGGCAATGTTCATACACCCCCGCCATCCTGGCAATTTCTACCGGCAGGCGATGCAGGCATTACCCGCAAGGTGACGGCAAAAGGGGAATACTGGCGCGTACAGGTGAAGATGGGACGGCGACTGATCTCGAAAGGTGTCTGGGCTCCGGCGACGACCATTGCTGAAGCAAAACGGGATATGGAAGGAGTACGACAAACAGACGCGTACCAAAAGAAAATGGCAGCCGGGAAAGCGCGGCGAGAGAAAAAGCAAGCGACTTATGAAATGGATTTTCTGGACGCGGTTTTGCAGTATCTGAATTTTCATCCATGCTATGCACAGGAGGCAAAAAGGATGGCGGAACTGATCTGCGCTCATGCCACACCGGTTGGAAGTGGTACCGTAGCGCGCACCACGCGCATCCCGATCGGGGAACGGGCAGAAAAAGCGGTGATTGCGTGGATGCGCCATCAAACCACCGCTTACGACGATATGCCGATCGCCCGTATCAAAGGAGAGCGGCGCAAAGTGCGCCGCATGCTTGCCGAACGTTCGGTGAGATTACTTGAACAGTACCGGCAGGGCAATGAGATTCCTCCGTTTTGTCCGCTGCGGAAAGTGTTGGAGGCTTTTTAATAGATTAAGCAACGAATCTATTATTCATCATCACTCATCAGACCTCCTCATACAACCAATAATTCCCATGCAGAATTTTCCTGATTTTTCCCTGATCGATTAATTTCTCAAGATCGGCCACTGCAACTTCATGAGAAACATGATTCATCGCCCTTACCAAACGAGCACTGATTGTATAATGACACTTCAATTTTTGTAGAATATTATCCAATCGCGTTGTTTCATCATAAGTGGAAAGGTGCTCGTTGTAACGTCTTCGAGCAAAAGTGACCTGATGTTGCAAAAGCGAAATTTTCTCATCAGGCACATAATCGATTCCAGACAAGCGGATCAGATTATTAGTAGGTTTGTCTGGATCCAGAATGGGTTTATCATTGGTTATTTTCAGCTTCAAACTACCCAATGGCCCTAAATTAACACGATATCCTTCCTTCAAATAATTGTTTACCTCATTTGCTATTGCACAAATAGTAGCATAGATGTCGGCTTCGGTCAGGGTTGATTTATCTGAAATCTCTTTAGCCAATCTATCAAGGGTAATTTCACCGATAGTTACGATTGATGGTCTATAAAGAGTATTTCCATGGTGTATTTTTTCGGTTCCGGAAATTGGAACCAACTTGTAAGGCAACTTTCCCATCAAATAAATCTTTTAAGGTTATACATTATAATATAATTAGTTCGTTTCTTTCGTTTATTTTCCAAAATGCGAGTAATGCGGACTCCATCCAAAAATGAAGGTTATCTACGAGAGATTCCACTCGGATATGCTGATGATCTTTTAAGCCCTCCTTAACAACTAAACGCATTTTAGTTAATTTTATTTTACAAAAAAACTGATTTGTGATTAAAATTTGGATTAATATCCTTTTTGAGGTTCAAAAGAAC
>JBOFCW010000285.1:0-6480 GCA_051646395.1 Bacteroidales bacterium | reverse complement strand
GAAAGTATTTTTTACGCAGCTGTCGGAGCATCCAAAACATCGACTGATATCCCGGTTTGTATAGCAACATCCTTAGACGACATTCTGAGAATGTTACCCGGAATATGGGAGGCAAGAAGGACCCATACGCCCGTTTTATTCCTGGTCATCTTGCCGCGACCGAAAGGTCCGTTCGCTCAAAAGGAGTTCTTGTTGCTGCGTAAGGTGATTGAGATAGTTTCCTCCTATTATTATCTGGCGGATAATCCCGACAAGGATCTAAACCTGATATTAGGGCAGGCTATCGCCGAAGCTCAGTATTTAAAAGGGGTCGGTACGGTTATATTCGATTCGGGTATGTATCAGGCAGAAGAAATTTCGAACAATGAAATATTCGACTCTCCTTATGTAGAATCGGTGGTTTATCCGAGCGAAAATGAAATTAACAAGATGGCTGACATCATTAATCACAGCCACAGCACAGTTGTATTTGCCGGTTCCGGATGCAGAAACGCACACAAGGAAGTGATGGAGCTGGTCAGAAAGATCAAGGCGCCTAGTGCCTGGAGCTTCAATCTGAAAGATGAGTTCGACTATGATAATTTTTATCCCATCGGCATGAATGGGCTACTGAGTAATAACGGGCTCGATGAGGCTTTCAGAAAATGCGAAGTCCTCATTCTTTTAGGCTCGAATCTGAGTTTTGCCAACAAAATATCAAAAACATGCCAGATTATACAGATAGACATCAATCCGAATAACCTGGGTATCTCTCATCCTGTCGATTTAGGGATTGTGGGTGAAATTGGGATCACGTTAAAAAAACTACTTCCCCTATTGCTACGCATCGGCCATAATACGTTTGCAGAAAAATGCTCGCGCCGCTATGAAGAGGAGCGAACCCGTTATAACAATGATGTTGAGATAAAAGCAAATGCTCAGGAAGGTATTCTTGCGGAAAGTATTTTTTTAAATATCAACAAATTTGTAGCGAACAAATCCTGGATCATATCGGATATGGTATTACCATGGTATCTGACTGCACTGAACATAGATAGTAAGGGAGAACGAAGAATTTTCACTACAGGTGAAAATATTTATACGTGCAACGGAACGGCTTTCGCTGCGGGTATTATTGATGCAGATCCGGAAGTACCACTGATCATAATATGCACAAGTTTTACCTTTTTCAATCAGGTCGATAATCTGATAACGCTTGTCCGTCAACAAAGAAATGTAAAAATAATCATCCTCCACCTTTGGTCGGATACTTATAAGCTCAATTATTCACGAATCCATCTTTCCGACCATGTAATGGGAATGATAATCCGTTCACATGAAGATCTGGAACAAAAATTATCTATCGGACTAAGTCTGCAGGGGCCTGTCATCATGGATATCCCGGTATTGAGGAAAGAACTTGTGAAATCGCCTCAGTTCTTACCGGCAATGGCTCAGAAATATCAGGTTATTCTGAATAAACTCTACCATGACAGCGAAAAAGAAGAGATGTTACATACGACACGGCGCATGGATCACTATCCGGAGCCTTTGGATTGATTTTTTTATACCGCGAAAGAGAAGATCCGTATATAAAGAGCGTAGTCGGGATGAATTCTATTCGTCCCGACTACGCTCTTTATATGCTTTCGATAAGAGTTACAGACATTCAATAAAGCGGTTTTCCCTGATAGAAATCCAGAATTTTCGCTCTGAATACGAAGTCGTATTTTGCCTGCGCTTCCTCGGCCAGCGACCGCTCTAAGCGAACCCTGGCATTACTCAACTCCAGCGCCGAGGACCGCCCGTTTTTATACTTCATTTCTTCAAATTCGTAAGAAGACAAAGATGCTTTAACCGATTTTTCGGCCGAAGCGAATTTATCTTGTGATGCAACAGCATTAAAGTAAGCCTGTTGGATCTCTTTATATAAGTTTTGTTTCGCTTTTTCAAGAACCAGTTCTTGCGACTGAATACTCAAACGGGCCTGCTTCACCTGATTACGCGTAGAAAAGCGATTGAAAACAGGAATCGACAAGGAGAGCCGAAGCGATTCGCTGCCATTGTTGCGCATCTGATATCCGAACGACAAATTCTTTTGCCCCTCAGGCATATTGTAGTTGTAAAAATAGTTGGTACTATAACCAGCTCCGAAATTAAGGGTCGGATAATACGCCGACTGAGCCACCTTCAGGTACTTCTTACTGCTTTCCAACGAATAAGCCGCTGATTTGATGCCTGGACGGTGATGAACGCTGTATGCGTAAATATCCAACGGATTAATCAAATTCCGCTCATCTTTGAAATACAAACTATCCATATCCGGCTCTTCGATATCGAAGTTTGTCTCAACAGGCAAATTCAAAACCTGGCTCAGATCCAGCAAGGAAAGATTTACATTGTTGAGACTTTCCGTCAGCGACAATTCATCTTTTGCCAACTGTGCTTCCGTTTCGTATTGCTCCGAGATGGCTACTTTTCCTGAATTCACTAATTGAACGGTTTGTTCGAGTTGCTGTTTAGTCAGAAAAACCTGTTGTTTTGATATTTTCAGCAACTCTTTATAAAAAAGTGCCTGTAGGTAATATCCCGTCACCGAAAGCGACAAGTCTTCCCGGGCCTTATTCAGATCCTCCATCGAGGCCGCCAGATCGAATTTTTTAGCCGACACCTGATTCGGTATCCGGAAGCCGGTAAAAACGGGCAATGAGGTTTCGATTCCGAAATAAGACTGTGACGAGGTGTTATCTTTCATCGTTCCGTCGCGTCCTGTCGATCTTCCGAATCCAAAAGATTCTCCGGCATTCGCATTCAGGTTCGGCAACCTGCTCATCCTTACCGTATTCAACTCGATCTCTTTGTTCTCTTTTTCCAGCTCGCGCTGTTTGATATCGATGTTGTTTTCAACCGCATAGTCGATGCATTTTTGCAACGACCAGAACTCCTGAGCCTGCAAGCCGGTTATCCCCACAGTCAAAAGCAGTATAATCAGTTTCCCTTTCATAATCAACGGATTATTTTTTGTTTATCTTATTGCCCCTCACTTTCATATCTTCCGTAACACCCGATATCACTTCGATATTCAACCCGTCAGACAAACCCACTTTTACCGGCATGCGTTCATAAACCGGATCAGTATCTGTACCCGTCATGCGGTAAACGAACGTACTATCGACAACGAATTCGATACAATTTTCGGGCAAACTGATGACATCCGTTCTTTTATCGAGAATGATTTCCGCGTTTGCACTGTAGCCCGCACGAACAAATACCGAATCCGGTATTTGAGCTGCGGCTTTGATTTCAAACAGAATCGCTCCGTTTTCTTCAGCAGCTTTCGGTGATATATATTCCAGTTGAGCCGGGAACTGAGTATCCTGAAGTGCTCCTACCGTGAGCATAATAGGCATTCCTTCCCGAATCCGCCCCACCTCTGTTTCATCAATATTTCCTTTAAAAATCATGTCGCCCATATCCGCAACCGCAGCAATAGTTGTACCATCATTAAAGGTATTCGACTGAATCACCGAATTACCCACCTTTACAGGCACGTCCAGCACCATCCCCGAAATTGTCGAACGAATCATCGTGTTATTAAACTCTCCGCTGCGTTTGGAAATACCTTCCGTAACGATCTCCAGATTATCGACGGCACGCTGAAATGACTCCTTGGCCGTATTATACAGGGTGTAAGATTTTTCGTATTCTTCTTTCGAAACAACCTTATTATCATATAAAGCCTTGATTCGGTTATATTCTTTTTCTGCCTGCTCCAGATCGATTTTAGTTTGACGCACCCCACTCTGGGCCTGATTCAACTGGCTCATTTCAGGAATAACCTTTACTTTAGCAATCACATCACCTTCTTTCACCCGCTCTCCGGCTTCTTTATATAATTCTGTGATGATACCCGAAATTTGCGGTTTAATAAGTACCTCATCGCGCGGTTCGACCTTACCCGTTGCTACCGTCTTTTTTTCGATGGTCATTTTAGAAGGAGAAACCGTTTCATAAGTTATTTTCTCCGGTTGAGATTTTTTCCAAAGGAAAACGAAAGTAGCCAATACGGCAATCGCCAATAATCCGAGTAGGATATACTTAAAAATCTTTCTCATATGTATTTATTTTAATTTTATTATTCATCGCGAAGGGCATCGATCGCTTTAATCTGTAAAGCGCGATAAGAAGGAAGCAAACCGGCAATCATTCCGCAAATAACCAGAATCAATGCCGAAGCGAGAGCAATACCGAACGTAACCTGAGGTTCCTCAAAATAGACATTTTCGGAAGGGTTCGCCTTCAGAAGCGAATCCACAACAGCCAGCAATCCCACGCCACAAATGATCCCGGCCAAACCGGCTATAGCTGTCAAGACCAGACTTTCGCACATGATCTGGGTAATGATCTGAATCGGTTTTGCACCCAACGCCCGGCGAATACCAATCTCCTGAGTTCGTTCGCGGATCGTTACGAGCATGATGTTGCTTACCCCTACTACACCGGCAAACAATGTGCCCAGCCCCACAATCCAGATCAGGATTGAGATTCCCAGACTCAGGTTTTGGAAAGTTTTGAAAATCTTCGACACATTAAATGACCAAAGCGCACTTTGGTCGTCGGGCGACACCTGATGAGCTGATTTCACCAGTCCCGTAATCTGATCTTCGATCGTTGACATATCTACTTCATCAACGGCAGTAAGGGCGATGCTATGCATTTTGTCGCCCATATGCATCGTTTGCTGTAAAGTAGAGAAAGGCACGCCGATTGTTTCTTCCGGTCGGGAACCCACATTGATATTTTTCGTCACCGGCTCGCTGGCACCCACAACGGTATAGTAAATTCCGTTTATCTTCAGCATGCTACCAACCGGATTTTCGCCGGGTTTATAGAGATCGTTGTAGATCTTTTCGCCAATGACACACACTTTTCGCTTTTCCCGAATATCGATTTCATTGATAAAGCGGCCATGTGTCAATCGCACCGGATCGATTTTGATATAATCGGGATGATACCCTTTCAATTGGAATGTACCCGCCTTATCTCCGCGCACAACATTGTTTTCAGTATTGCTCCACCCGAAAATCACTCCCGATATATATTTCAGTGAAGGAGCTTTTTGCTTAAGCATCTCGATATCCTTGTTGTTCAGATCCCAACTGCGCCCCTTGCGAAACCCTTTGTAGGGTATGGTAGTCCGATTGGTGAACATAAACATCGAATTGGCGGCAAACTCTTTCACGCCGGCCGACATCCCTCTTTCCAGTCCCAAACCGGAACCAGACATAACAATTAACATAAAGATTCCCCAAAACACGCCGAAAGCAGTCATGAAGCTTCTCATTTTATTTTGCGTGATGGTATGCCATACCTCCTGCCAAGAATCCAAATCAAACATAGTTGTAACCGACTGTTTAATCTCCGCGCAATGCGTCGATAGGTTTGATACTTACTGCTTTTTTTGCCGGAACATATCCCGCTATCAATCCGGCGATTATCAGAACTGCTGTCGCCATGAATACAATACCCAAATCAACGGTAGGGTCTTTAAAAATGGTGGGAGATTGATGATCAGTCGCCCCGGGACCGGCCATTTGTCGCATTCCGAAACTGATCAGCTCCGTCAGTCCGACCCCGAAAATCAATCCGACATAACCGAATATAGAGGTGATCAATACCGATTCGAGTAAAATCAATCGTAAAATTGAAGCCGGAGTAGCTCCCAATGCTTTCCGGATACCGAATTCACGCGTCCGCTCTTTGACCGTAATCAGCATGATATTGCTGATTCCCACAATTCCCGCTATCAGCGTTCCGATTCCAATCACCCAGATAAACAAGGCTATTCCGTTGAATATACCCTGACTTTGTAAAAAATCTTTCAGGCGATCCCAAATCCATACCGCATTCATATCGGTAGATGAAAAGTGATGTTTGCGTCCCAGCTTCTCACGTATTTGTTGCGTAAAAGCTTCCGATTCTTTCTGACTCGAAAGATTTTTCAACTCAAGCGAAAGGTTACCCAAAACATTATCCGGACTGAAGATTGCCGAAGCAGTGGCAAAAGGTATCAAAACCTCCGGGTTGTTACTACCTCCCTGATCGTCGTAGATTCCGATTACCTGAAAGGGAATCTTTCCCACTTTGATATATTCTCCCAGCGGATTCGATGCAGCCCGCAAAAGGGTTTCCCTGGTCTTCTTGTGAATCAGGATCACCTTGCGTTGTTGCTTTTGATCCATTTCATTAATGAAGCGTCCGGATACGATGTCGATATTTCTCAAATCCCTGTATCCGTTTGTAATCCCTTGAACCCGGCTATTGGTGTACTCCTGTTTGTAAGAAAGTAAAAAGTTTCTCGATACGGATGGGGATATATCGGATATCTGATCCGGAAATTGATTTTGAAGAAATAATCCGTCTTCCTCTTTTAGCTTGATTATGCGTCCTTTTTGATATCCGTCAAAAGGCATTGATGTCCTTCCGGGGTACAACGTCAGG
>JBOFCW010000245.1:0-5772 GCA_051646395.1 Bacteroidales bacterium | reverse complement strand
TTTTTACAAATATAATCATAATATTTCACATTGAATACATAATGTGTAAATAAATAACAGAATATTTCAATCGGTTTTTCAAATTGAGAAAATTGATTTAATCAGTTTGTCCTAAAGCCGGACTGGCTTTTACTTTCTTGCTTCAGGTCAAGAAAGTAAACAAAGAACCCCGTCGCTGTAGATGATTGCCCTAAAAAGAATTCCTTCCGGACGGGAAGAGACAAGCCGTAAGAACTTGAGTCTCTTCCTTTCGTCCTCCATCCATTCTTTTCTTAACGGTCAATCACCTAAGGCGAAAACACAAATGCATTTTATCTATTGATCTTATTGTGGTTTTCAATCGGTCTTTAAAATTGAGAAAATTGATTTAATCAGGTTATGGGTTGATGATTGTTTTATAAGAAGTTGAGCCATAGCGTTTGTAAAACGATATGAGTGAAGATTCGAAATAAAGCAATCATAGAGCTGTTTGCAAAACAGATCGGCAGATCACCCATAAGCTTAATTGAGGTGCTGTATTTTTAATCTGCGTCAATCTGTGCAATCCATTTAAATCTGTGTGAACGATGCCTTTTAAGAAAGAGCTTAACTCGTCGACGACTATCAGCGCAAAAGTCTTACAACCTCTCTTACCCCTCTGAACTCCTGTAAAATTCTGTGTGAACGATGCCTTTTGTTTGGTTAAATTCGATTGTCGTGCGATTGTGAACCCCGGTATTTACCTGGCGATGCAACTCAGCGAAGCGTAAACTAAAAAGAACGACTTATGATGAAAATTTGAATATATTATTTATCTTTGCATAACATTACTGAATACACGAATACATTCTTCTATTATAACATATAAAGCTTCCCGGGGTGCCGGAGGACCCTTTTCTTGAAAATACCGTCGTTCATGCTGTTTTGTTTATAAAACAAAAATGCTAAATGGAACATTCAGTATCAAAAACATCAGACAATACAAAGAAACAAGTAAATAATATTCTTTCAGAGTATCACACACTCGACTCAGAAAGTAAGGATATAGTCCTGTCGGAACTCATTAATCAGATTAATCCGAGCACCTCCTTAATACTATCTATGCCCCGTAGCCAGGCTAAGTTGACAATCAAACTCAGTGATCTGGGTGGATTCGTCTACCAGGATCGTACAATCTATATTAAAGATAAGCAAGGCAATACGACACACATATTGAAAAAACCTTTTACACTTCTCACCGATGAAATTCACAATGGGTATATGAAGCATTATTTCTTTATACGGAAATCTTATATCATACCCTATTCCCTCTTTACGGCTGTGCAGTACAGTGATCTGACATCTGTCCAGATCAAAAACATATTTCAAACAATAGGAATAAACTATTCGCCTAACGCAGAAGAAGACCTCCGTAAAGGATTGGTTTCATATCTGAAACGCGAAATTATCAAAAATATCAATCATTAAATAAAGTCAAAAAACGGGGTTTCATGCAAGATTTGTGTTAAATTTCGGGGTTTCATGCACACTTGAAAAAAACGCTTGTTCAGGTCTGGGATTATGTCTATATTTAACCAACAAAACGAAATTATTAACAAAAATCAAACCAGTATGAATCACAGTATATTTCAAGTAGAGAGAGAGTTTATAAGGATATTTCCTGATAGAAATTATTTCTTAAGACTCTTTGAAAGCCTGTTTAATAGAAGAAGATGTAGAAATGAACGACCTTTCGGATTGGTCGTTCTGAATATTCGTGAAACTTTAATCTATGATCTGAGATAAACGATTTAAAGTACGTATTTTGTAAAATTTAAATACGTATTTGGAGACGACGAAATACGTATTTGGTGAGCTCAATGTACGTATTTGGTTTCTTCCAAATACGTATTTAATTTCAGCATAAATATTAAAATAAGTGAACACTAAAATATTGGTACATGATTTCATTTGCCGAAATAGCACGCACTTACTTCCCCCATCTGCAAGCCAAATGTGCTTCGCGGTCATTGACACGCTGGATCCAGCGCTGTCCGGATCTATGGGAGGAACTCACACGCCTGGGCCGTTCGAAAGGACAACGTCATTTGACACCCCAGATGGTCAACCGAATTTATTATTTTTTGGGCACACCCTGATTGCTTCTGCTCTCAATGACACCTGAAAAAACCAATTAGTCACTAATACTCAGGTCCGATTTTGATCCGTGGGTGATCAAAACAACCTGACAAATCAACCTTTTATGAATACTTTCGTACCTATTTCGAGAGAGCTGATAAATAGCTCCCTTTGGCGGAGCCTTGCCGGAACTGAAGTGAAAATTCTAATGGAATTACTTGCACTCGCCCCTTTTAAAGCGACCACTTACAATCTGTATGGGGTTGATATCGAGCTGGAAAAACATGAGTTGTGCTTTTCGTGTGTGAAAATGGCGGAGAAGTATGATATTTCCTATCATTCTCTAAGACGTCTTATTGATAAGCTCGCAAAACATAAAATTTTGGTCAAAAAGAAGCGAAAAATTGACCTGAAATTTAGTCACGAGAAAAATCATGAGTTTAGTCACGAGAAAAATCATGAGTTTCGCAATCCTAATATCACCTCTATAACCTTTTGTGGATGGGTGTTTGGCGAAAAAAATATTGATGAGAAAAATAGTTCAAAAGTAATAAGTTCTGAGATGAGTTCTGTCAAAAGAAAAGTCACATATAAAAAAGAAGTTATAAAAGAAGAACTAAATAAAGAAAAAATTTTTTTTAAACACAACGTGTGTGAGGACAAAAATGAAATTTTTCAAAAGGCAGAAAAACCAAAAAAAGTCTGGTATCCGATTGATGAAATTGCCAATCTCGAATTTCCCAAAGCGGAAGCACTTTTAAAAACGTGGTGCGAATTTTCAGGACAAACAAACATTCAAATCAAACCACTGCTTCACAAATATTGCAACGAGCAGAAGTTGATAAATATAAATCAAATGACCCTGGACATTTTTGATTACCGGTTCCGAAAATACATGAATCGGACGTTCAGAACAAAATCAAAAAAAGTTGAACCGATACGAGTAACAAATTATTTGTGATGATTGAAATTAATACCCCCAACTCGGTTGAATCCGAAAGAGAACTGCTCGGGATCATGATGTACCATACAGTCGATTTCGACATGGTATTCGCCAACCTAAGCAAAGAGATGTTTTACGATGAGCGTCATGCCGAACTCTTCGAGGTCGAAAAAGAGAGCTTTCTGAAACACAATAAAGTCGATTCGACACTGGTTTCATCCATTGCCCGACGCAACGATAAGACAAAAGCAGTCGGAGGTGAAGCCTATATCTTCCATCTGGTTACACAAGCCAACCGGTTCAGCAATTACCAGGCCTACGTAAATGTGATCCGTGAAAAATTCATGTTGCGCGAACTGATGAATTTTGGTCAAAGCGTTTACGTAAAAGCACATGCATCGTCCGACGACAGCGAAACATTGTTGACCGATTGCAGCATCAAGCTCGATCAGCTCATGAACCGAACAGTCAATAACGACCGGATTTACAAAGCTCCCGAAATCATGGAGCTGGTTATCGAAGACTATGAAGCCCGAAAACGCAAACTTGAGAACAACGAAACGAGCGGATTAAATACAGGATTAGATCATTTTGATCATATAACCGGAGGATTACAAAACGGAGATCTCATCCTGATAGCCGGACGACCATCCATGGGTAAAACAGCCTTTGCCCTGTTTGCCGCCATGAATATGGCCCGTGCCAACAAACACATCCTGTTTTTCAGTCTCGAGATGTCCGCTTTACAACTCGGAAACCGAATCATACTCAGCGAATGTGATATCCCGTTCAATGCCTTTCGCGAAGGATCACTGATCAGCATGCACGAAAACCTGATGAACGAAAGTGCGGAAAATGTAAGTAAACGAAGCATCACGATCGCCGACAACTCGGCCCTCAATATGTTTCACATCCGCAATATCGCCCTGCGTCAAAAGCGAAATACAGGAATCGATGCTATTTTCATCGATTACCTGCAACTGATCAACAACAACTCCAGCTCCGAAAGCTCCTTTAGTGCAAGAGCCCACGAATTGAGTACCATCACCAAGGCCTGCAAACGCCTCGCCATGGAATTGCAAGTACCGGTAGTCCTGCTCAGTCAGCTCAACCGCGGCGTAGAAGCCCGATCCGACAAACATCCGATGATGTCCGACCTCCGTGATTCGGGAGCCATCGAAGAAGATGCCGACATGGTCTGCCTGCTCTACCGCGAGGCCTATTACACCAAAGTCAAGGACTTCAAAGGTGAATTGCTCCTGGAAAAATTCCGTAACGGAGCAACAGGCACCATCTGCTTTACCCACAACGAAGGCATGCGCGACTTCATCTCGTATGAACCCGAGACCAAATAAAGCGGATAGCGTTTCACAGGAGTTAAGAAAGTTTAAGGAGGCATCTTCGCTGATGGTCGTCGACGAGTTAAGACAGGAGGTGGTTAGGAGGTAAACTCGCTATGCTCGTTAGTAAAATTACTCTTTTAACTACAACCAAACTCCTTTAACTCTTTCTTTATCCGCGTCGATGTAAAAAATAACTCCTTTAACTCTCTGAACTCCTGTGAAATTTCTTTACCGCGCGTAACCTATAAAAAAAATATACAATGGAAATAAAAGGAAAAATCGTGGTCGCCTTACCCGTAATTGAAGGCACAAACAGTCAGACAGGAAGTACATGGAAAAAACAGGAATACGTCCTCGAAACCATGGATCAGTACCCAAAAAAAATACATTTCTCCCTCTGGGGTGATCGTGTCGATGCCGTCCCGATGAATCCAGGTGATATCGTCGAGGCAAAAGTAAATATCGAGAGTCGTGAATACAACGAACGTTGGTACACCACCATCCGCGCATGGCAAATTACCAAAGTCGGTACGGCCAGGGAAACAAACGAGCAGCCAGCGCCGCCGCCATCCCTCCCACCCGTAGTAGAAGTGAATCATCAACCGCCAACGGCGGTAGATCCCGAAACGAATAAAGGCGACGATTTACCGTTTTAGGGAGAACAAAGAAAAAGAGGAAGATTAAAAATACAGCACCTCAATTAAGCTTATGGGTGATCTGCCGATCTGTTTTGCAAACAGCTCTATGATTGCTTTATTTCGAATCTTCACTCATATCGTTTTACAAACGCTATGGCTCAGCTTCTTATAAATCAATCATCAACCCATAACCTGATTAAATCTATTTTCTCAATTTTAAAGACAGAAGAAAGAATTTTATCTCGTTATTACTCCCGAGACACAGCACCGGATTGACCCATACAACCTTGGTATTAAGCCACTTGTTGGTTAAACGATTAAGCGCTTAAGCGTTTCAGCAATTAAACAAAAAACCCAGCGCAGCGTAACCAAGAGCAGAAGGCTCGTAACCAAGGAGCGATAGCGACGTAACCAAGCGCAGCGTAACCTATAAAAATTAAAATGCATTTGTGTTTTCGCCTTAGATGATTGACCGTTAAGAAAAGAATGGGTGGAGGACGAAAGGAAGAGACTCAAGTTCTTACGGCTTGTCTCTTCCCGTCCGGAAGGAATTCTTTTTAGGACAATCATCTACAGCGACGGGGTTCTTTGTTTACTTTCTTGACCTGAAGTAAGAAAGTAAAAGCCAGTCCGGCTTTAGGACAAACTGATTAAATCAATTTTCTCAATTTGAAAAACCGATTGAAATATTCTGTTATTTATTTACACATTATGTATTCAATGTGAAATATTATGATTATATTTGTAAAAA